>JAJQES010000009.1 GCA_021201565.1 Tannerellaceae bacterium | reverse complement strand
GTAGATAATACTGATTATTATCAACCGGCGATATGATCATTTAATCAAACAATTATCAGAAAGCTGCCCCGATACGGACTCCCCAGTTATTGAGGCCGTCTATGGAGTAGTTTAACACATCACTTTTATTAGTGGCATAACTATAATAGGTGGCCAGATGTAGACCAAATTTTTTCTCAGGTGTAAAAAAGATAGTAACACCGATTTCCGGAGCCACATAAAAGCCCCATTTATCTTCATATACTTTAAATACATTTAAATGGCTGGATACTTCACTGTAATTAGCCCCTAATTTAGCGGCCATATAGGGTTGTACCAGACCGGAACGATCCGGAGTAAAGCGTAAAGAGGCACCAAACGGGATCTGGAAAACAGAATGCTCCTGATCCGAAGTAATTGCTGAAGAATTACTCAGGTTCAACGTCTGACGGTCAATATACTTACGATTGGTATGCCAGGCCACAAAAGCCCCTAAAGAAACGGTATTGGTCAGGTAATACCCAATTTCTCCCTGCATCCCCCAACCACTGATCCGGTTGGCAAAATCATTGGATACCGGCAGGTTAAGCTGCCAGTCAATATTAAAATACATATTCTTATCTACAGCCTGGCCTTTTACAGACTGTAAAGAAACCAGCCCTGCTACCAGCAGGAGGCATATCTTCATTGAATTAATCATCTTTTTCATACGGAATCTTTTTTAGTTCATACGTCCTTATTTCCGGATATAAGCCGATTGCATAAATGCCTGGTCAATACCACGAACAGCTAATTGCACATTTACTTTGTCTGAAGAGGAAAGTAATCCACTCATATAGGCTGTCCACAGAACCGGCAGGTGCTTATCTGCCCGTTCACCGGCATATTTGAGGTCAACCAGTTCAGCCAGTAACGACCCTACATTATAGTAATAATATATGGTATACGGATAATACCATCCGCTCCATCCACCCCAGTAGCCGGATCCCCAGTAGCCGGGATAGCCCCACCACCAGTAAGGATAATCATCGTATCCGTAGAAATAATGTGTATCTTCAATATAAGATACCTGGAGGCCCAGATCGGCATCCGCCCGGTCAAACACCTGAGTATATCCACGGTTATCCATGTTACGCACAAAAGCAGTGATAATATTGTCCGCATCGGTATCCGTCCAATAGGTTGCTTTTTCACTTGCATTGATTATTAATACACTATCCGGAATATAATAGGTAGTATAATTACCGAAATTTGCGCTGGTATCATGATCGGTTATTACCGGAAAATCATTATCCAGCTTGGAGGTATCGGGATCTTTCTGGCAGGCAAAACAAAGTAACAGCCAGGAAAATATAATTAGTTTCTTTTTCATTCTTACTCGCGTTTTAGTTAATACATTACTCTATCATCAATTATATACTCAAACAAACATGTAATTTAAAAAGTTGGCGAATCAAGAGACAAAGTAGGCCTGTTGGCAATGAAATCTTCTTTACAAAAAAAATTCGCTTTACTTTTGAGAAAGCAAAGCGAATTTTTATAAGGATGGATCAACGTATTAAATACCTGCATCCATTTTAATCAAGTTTACCTTCCTGGGCTGCGCGTTTCATAGCATCATTCGCTTCCACCAGGATCTCTACGCGACGGTTCTTGGCACGGCCTTCCGCTGTATTGTTCGGGGCTACCGGGTCATTTTCCCCACGTCCTGAAAATTCCATACGGTTACTGCTTACACCATCGTTCACCAGATAAGTATATACACTCTGAGCACGTTTTTCAGACAAGGTCTGATTATACGCGTCCTGCCCTGTAGCATCTGTATATCCTATGATACGGATATCTGTATCCGGATTGTTATTCAGTGTAGTTGCAAAACGATTCAGCGCACTTTTAGAAGATTCACTAAGTGTACTGGAATTTGTTGAGAACAAAATACCAGAATCAAATGTCACTTTCAACGCTTCTCCGTCATTGACTACTTCTACATCAGCATCCGGAATATTCTGCACGATCTCATCCCGTTGTTTCTCCATTTTTTTACCGATCAATGCACCTGCCGTACCACCGACCACTGCACCCAGCACACCACCTAAAGCAG
Source organism: Tannerellaceae bacterium (assembly GCA_021201565.1). GTDB lineage: Bacteria > Bacteroidota > Bacteroidia > Bacteroidales > Tannerellaceae > UBA4116. Next base: position 10,326 of record JAJQES010000009.1, on the reverse strand, counting down.
CATTCCCGGCAATCGCACCCACACCGGCACCCACTACACCACCGGCACCGGCACCGATTCCTGCACCTTTTACTGTTTTACTTGCTCCACATCCGGAGAATACAAGTGCCAGACATAATAGTATGACACCTACTAAACCTACATTCTTCATATACGTCTATTCTATTTTTTACAATACAAAAAAAGTAGCCGGCAGATAACAGCCAGCAACCGGTGGAAATTTCGCTTTACTCTCCTTCCTCCGGCATCCTTCCTTATCGAAGGGCTGCTAACTATTATCTACCTACTACTTATTATTTCTGGAGTAAAGCGACCATTAATTATTCAATCAATGGTTCTATAACAAGTTTTCAGTCGAACATGTTGATAGAATCGCAATATTCCAGTTCTCCCTGTACAATAAACGTAATTTCTTCGGGTTCAAATTTGCCTACTTCATCCTTTTTAGCATTTTTGATCACATACTGGATGAGTTCATCTTCATCGATCTCCACATCCTCGTCAGTTTCGTCACTCAGAAACCCTTTCATATCATAGAAGTCATAGATCAGATCAACAATGTAGGTGATATCATCATCCGAAAACTTCCCTTTCATTTCCTGCGGAAGATAGTTCTGTATAAATTTCACAGATTCGTCTTCGTCATACTCAAATAAATCTTCTTTTTCTGCCATATTACTTAATTGATAATTGACAATACACAACTGACAACGGGAAACAAACAGTTAACCTATGTCAATCGGGAACCGGCAATCAGGTTTATAATCTTCATAACAAAAATAGGTTTAAATTGTCAATTATCCATTGTGAATGGTCAATTAATTTATTGGGAAGTATCTAATAAATCAATAAGGGTAGGGTGGTGTTCAAGTATTAAATATTAATAAATTCTCTTCTACGCCCATCAGTACGATTACAATTTATTGTATATTCAACGCAAAATTTAAACCGGAAAACAGGTAATATACTATAGATAATACCGGTTGACTCAATCTTTGCCATGTAAAATAATAGAAATAAAATGAAGAAAATAGTGAAAAGTCTGGGTTTTGTCCTTATAGTCTGTTACACAACAGGATGTATGCAGGACAAATCCGGACAGGAATGGATTCCGGGTCTTCCTTTTACCGTAAATGGAGAACAGTTTGAGATGATGGTGGTAGAGGGTGGCTCCTTTATGATGGGATGTACAAAAGAACAGGGGAATGATTGTAATTTCAATGAAAAGCCGGTACATGAAGAGACCGTTTCCACTTTTTACATAGGGAGATATGAGGTTACACAAAAATTATGGAATGCCGTGATGGGTCCCGGTCAAAGCTGGTCCTATAATTCAGATTGTGAAGATTGTCCGGTAGAACGGGTAAGCTGGAAAGATGCCCAGGAATTTATAAGCAAATTAAATGCCCTTACGGAAAAAACCTTCCGGCTACCGACCGAAACCGAATGGGAATATGCTGCGCGTGGAGGCAACCGGAGCAAAGGCTACAAATACAGCGGCAGTAATAAAGTGGATGAAGTCGCCTGGTACATTGAGAATTATGAAAAAAGCAAATATGGAAACAGGGGAACCACACATCCCGTAGGCATGAAAAAACCGAATGAACTGGGAATATATGATATGAGTGGGAACGTGTGGGAATGGTGTGATGACTGGTACACCAAAGAATATGAACATGATGGTAAAGTGATTCATCAGGGCTGGCCATTCAAAGGGGACCGTGTCTTTTTCCGTCGTATTATACGGGGTGGTAGCTGGGGCGGTACAGCAGAAGGCTGCCGGGTGTCGTTTTGCGATTATGATGTGGGAGACTATCGCGATGAATACGGAGGCTTCCGGCTTGCTTTAGATGTAGAATTAGCATCAGACTCAACAGAGATTAGTAATAATATTGATATACAATGAAAAAAGAGACTACCATTTTAACAATAATCCTGTTGATGGCAGCAGGATTAAGTGGATGCAAACACTCAGCCGCAACAATAGAAGATAAGCTGGTCACCATCGATGTAACAGCCCATCATCCTGAAAAAGAACTGATCCTTCAGGACTTTATGGATGTGGAGTATATACCGCTGGAAACGAATGACGAATTTATTACCCAGGGTGGTGTAATGGCAATAGGGAATCAATACATCGTAGTAATCAACTGGAACAATGATGGGAATATATTCCTTTTTGACAGACACACCGGGAAAGGAATAAGAAAAATAAACAGAAAAGGACAGGGTGCTGAAGAGTATTCTTACATCAATGGTATTGTACTCGATGAAGACAGCAATGAACTATTTGTCAATAGCACCTCATCCAAAAAGATATTCGTGTATGATTTAGCCGGCAATTTCAAACGAAGTCTGGTCTATGAAGAAGGAACTGAATATTTAAATATATTCAATTGTGACAAGAATAACCTGATTGGTTACGATACATCCGGCACTTACAAAGATGGGGAAAATAAAGGGGACAAATCTTTTCATGCGCTTATCTCCAAACAGGATGGAAGCATTACTGACAAAATTTTAATTCCTTTTGATGTAATTAAGGCCCCGGTAGTGAAAGAGGGAGAAGGGGTTGCTGTCGGTCTGATACCCAACATACTACCCTCCCGTGACAATTTCTTCCTCGTGGAAACCTCTTCGGATACTATCTATAAATATGTATCCAAAGAGAAGAAGCTAAGTCCGTTTATAGTAAAAACACCCACTGAACATCCTGTCATATTTCTTACTATGGGAGTTGTTACTGACCGGTATTATTTTATGGAAACTACCAAAAGAGTCTTTGATTTTGAAAAAAGAAGAGGCTTCCCGACTTCTGACTTAATGTATGACAAAGAGGAAAATAAAGTATATGACCCAACTGTTTTGAATGATGATTTTGTAAAAAAACAAACCGTGGTTATGACTTCAAAAACATTCAATGGTGAAATCGCAGCCTGCCAGAATTTAGCAGCCCATAGCCTTGTTGAAGCATACGAAAACAATGAATTGAAAGGCAAACTTAAAGAAGTTGCCGCCGGATTGGATGAAGAATCAAACCCTGTCATCATGCTGATGAAATATAAGAACTAATTGACAATTGTCAATTGTCAATTAGTTTGTCGATTCTGATCCTTGCATCTACTGCAAAGAGTCCCCGTTCCGTAGCTACAACCGGATTGATATCCATCTCTTTGATCTCGGAAGCAAAACGCAACAGGGTGGACAGACGAACAATGATGTCCGCATACTGTTGCTCATCAATTCCTTTTTGTCCCCGGGTACCCTGGATGATCTTATAACCTTTCAGGGCCCGGATCATGGAATAGGTTTCTTCGTATGACAAAGGAGCCAGGCCATAGGAGATATCTTTTAATACTTCCACAAAAATGCCTCCCAATCCACACAGTACCACATGTCCAAAACGGTCTTCGTATTTTGCGCCAAGGAATAACTCCTGTCCTTTCAACATGGGTTGTACCATCACAGCGGTTACATCCGGTATAGCCATCATCCGGTCGAACTCAACACGCAGGTGCTCAGGTGTGCGGATATTAAGGGCTACCCCTCCGATATCACTTTTATGCACCGGGCCTACCACTTTTGCCACTACCGGGTAACCAATCGAAGCTGCAAACGCGAGCAATTCTTCCTTTGAATCCGAAGTGATCTCTTCCACCAGTGGAATTTGAGCCAGGCTTAGCAACCGTCTGACCTCATCCGGTTTCAGATACCCGGATGCCGGTAAACGATCAATTTCCCGCCGGATGGCCGGTACATCGACCCCATATAACTGAATATCCGTACTGGCCGGGTGAGGAGTATTGATTACGCGGGACAGCGCTGTGCCCAGTGTCACTTCATCCGAAAAGTTTACATGACCTTTCTTAATAAAACTCCGTACTTCCGGCCCGGCCGTTACAATAGAAGGCAGCACCGGGAAGATAGGCTTTTTACACGCCTCCATCTTCTTATGTAACACTTCATAGGTATCGTATAGCTTTACCAGCCCGGGACTGCCAAAGATCACCATCATCATATCCACCTGGTCAAACCGGTGTTCGCAATAATCAATCGCTGTTGCCAGATGCTCAGGTGTACCGGTTCCGATAATATCGATCGGATTCCCTACAGCGGCTCCGGGATAGAGTCTGGTTTTCAGTTCGGCTGCAACCGGTCCGTTCAGGTCCGGTACATTGACATGTCCTTTTGAGAGGGCATCGGCCAGCATCACAGCGGGACCTCCCGCATGGGTAATGATAGCACAATTACGTCCTTTGATCTCTTTGAGGGTAAAAACACTGGCTACAGTCGTCAATTCCTCGCGGCTAAAGCAACGTACAATCCCCGCTTTCCGGAAGAGGGCTTCTACGGCTGAATCCGAACTGGCGATAGCCCCTGTATGGGAAGAAGCGGCCCGTTTGCCGGAATCTGTACTACCGGCCTTGATGGCTGCGATCCGGCACCCTTTGCGTATTAAAGACGAAGCATGATATAACAGTTTATCCGGATCCCGGATACTTTCAATATACAGCATCTTGACCCGTGAGTCCAACACCGGGTCAAAATATTTATCCATGTATTCCACAATATCCTCGACTCCGATCTGTTTGGAATTACCGACCGACCAAACCGATGAAAAGCGCAATCCTTTCGTAAGTGCTGATTCTATAATAAACAGGGCTGTCCCGCCGGAACTGGAAATAAAATCCACCCCTCCGGGATAGAATTCAGGAACAGGTTGTGTAAATACACCATGGTAATTCATATTCATGACCCCGATACAATTGGGACCGATCAGGGAAGCCCCGGCTTCATTGACGATGTGTAGGATCTGTTCCTCCAGAAGTGCCCCTTCGGGTGTTTCTTCCCCGAACCCGGCGGAAACCACTATAAATGCTTTCACATGTTTCTCTTTGGCCAGAATTTCTATCACCGGTGGACAGGAAGGGCCGGGAATAGAGATGATCGCCAGTTCTGTATCCGGGATTTCCCGGACATCAGGATAGGATTTAAGGCCCTGTACGTCTGTTTCTTTCGCATTGACCACATACAGTTCACCACGATATTTTCCGTCCAGCAGATTCCGTACCAGTCTGCCTCCCGGCTTATGTACATTATTTGACCCGCCTACCACTACAATACTCCGGGGATCGATTAACTCTCTATTCAGCATAACGTTTTGACAATTTAGAAAGGTTTCTTTTCAACAAAAATACATTTTATTCCGGAACACCATCCATCCAAATACCTTTTTAATAACATATTGTCAATCCATAAAAATATCCGGGCTGGTAAAGTTTACATGAATCTTCATTGGGAAACGTCATATTATACATAGAATTTTGATTATAATTTAATCTGGTCTTCCAATAGATTATAAACAATCAGTAAATGCTATAAAACAGTCTGTTAAAATCCGGTTTTTATTATAATTCCTATATCTTTGTCAGTAAATAATCTCCAATTAATGTATGGAAAAAAAATACAATCATCAGCCGGAAGAGAATAAGAATATAGAAGAACCTGCTCTGATATATAAAAGAGCCAGAGCTTCCCAACCCCAATATTCTGTCGAAGAATTGCAGGCACGGATAGAAGAAGCAACCCTGGAGATACGTAATGGTGATTTTTTAACCGAAGATGAATTAGACGATTTTATATTGTCATGAGAAAAATAATCTGGTCTCGTAAAGCAGCAGAAGATCTGAGAAATATTTATACATTCTATTCAGTTGAAAATAAAAAAGCCGCATTTATAATTTATCAGCAAATAAAAACAGAAACCAATCGTCTAAAAGATTTTCCTTTCATTGCCGCAATAGAAAACCTATTACAAAGTAAACCTGAGACATACAGCTCTTTAGTTGTTAGAAATATTTTTAAAGTGGTATATCATATTGAAAACAACAATATTAATGTTGTTGCCGTTTGGGATTGCCGGCAAAACCCGGAAACTCTCAAAGAAAGTATAAAGTAAAAAATCAATCCTCTCGCTGGCGCGGATCTCCGAATCCGCACAGCGAGAGGAAGAAATATTAACAGTTTTATTCAGCCAGTGCCACATTGATGATCCAGGCCCACAGGTTGGCAATTAATCGTTTGGCATTGATGTTGCTTCCTTCAATAGCACCTGTTGTCGTATTCAAAAACTCATATTGGCTACTACCCCGGCTATTATAGAGATCGATGTCACCACTATAAATAATCCGGTTATCAAAATCGATACCTAATAAAACACCTCCCCGGGCCATTAATACAGGGGTGATTCCATTTTCCAAAGCAAAATCAAGGTCTATCGTACTATACGTATCATCCACCCGGCGATATTGTAAAGTAGGTGAAACCGGACCGAAAATCCCATTGGTGATCACCGCCGGAGCATCCTCATATAATGTATAAGGTTCATCTGCATATCGCCTGGTAATATAAGGTAACACGCCCAGGGCATTCAGTATCCGGTTATTGGAATTTGCCAGATCTGCCGGACCGGTAGTGACCGTATTATCAAACTGTATGAACAAAACCCGTCTGTCACTCGCGGCATGCCAGTTCAGAATATTGGTTAACTCCGTACCCTGCGGATTACGGGCATACGTAAGATACAACACATCAAACATATTGATCAGTGCCTCCGTATAAATACCTGTTGCCGCCACCCTGCCCGCAATGTTGATCCCCTGCATAGGGACAATCCCGGAGGGTCCGAAATTTGCTGTATTCCGCATGATAGCCACCATCCCTTCAGCCCTTTCACCGGGAGACGTATTTGTACCTAATACATAATCACCCAAATTCCCAATCTCCGAAGCACATCCAAAAACATTCAATGAACTATTTTGTATCCGGAAAATATCCTGTATAAGAGTGATGGGGATACGCATACGATTCACTCCCGCCAATAAATAATCCGTGATTTGTGTACCCGTATCATTTACACGATTAGCTGTAACAATAATACGGGTACCATCCGCTGAAATAGCCACCGTAAAATTACCATCCGGGCTTGTAAACGATTCACCCAACTTAATCGGGAGAACAGAATCATCAATCGTACCCGCTTCATCCGTCCAGTATAACTCATACGTTTCCAGATTGGTATCCACTGAAATAACCCTTTGGGCTCCTTCCGCATAAGGCAACACCAACCGGCGTTCAGAAACACCAAAGTAGTTGACATCGTCAAATACCATCGTAACTGTATCCTCTTCCCATACTTTGACTTCTACCTCAATTTGCGAGGAATAATATTCAGCGGCTTCTTCCGGTGTACGCCATCCGGAAGCTAAAACAGTTTTAATATTAAACTGATACCGGTGATTCCGCAGTACCTGGCCGAATAGATCCGTACTCCCATCCGGAACAAAATCAAGCCGGTAATAAGTGGGTTCCGTATCCGTTTCAAATAATCCCCCGATCACAACGGCCGTTACTCCTAACTGTTGGTCTCCCTCCGGACCTACCGCAGGTGCTTCCGGCAAATAAAGCTGACCGACTGAGTTGGTTGCCGTCACCTCCTGCTGAATGGTATTGACCGACTGAGTCGTTCCGGCCGGTATACTGGGCGACGTTACCCGGTCATCCACCAATTGGTCCGGAATGATCTGGTATTGATTACTCGCCCGGAACAATTGTACCGAAGTCAGGGTAAAATTAGTGGTGGTATTATATACATCCGCACGGGCAACCGACCGTACCAGAGCTGTTGATATCTCATCATCCTGTTCCAGTCCATCCGTAAACTCAATTTCTCCAAACATAGGAAGCGGGCCATCAAAACCGGCCGCGGTAAATGTGCCGGTTAACGTTTCCCGCACGGTCTCTTCCGGATCACCGGCCGTAAGTCCGTTAGTAGGCGCATTGGCAACCAGATATAATTTCAGGGAATTTGAAGCTGGTGTTATTCTGGCATAAAAATCATATCCTGTATTTGTAGTCGTCAGGGAATAACCTGCTACCTGGTAAGCAAATTCATAATCCGCTCCATTTACTCCTTCAAACACAAGCACATTGACCGAACTCACCAATTCCTCTTCCACAGCCCGTGTTGACGAAGCCGGCAAGGGTACCTGGGTGGATATATATACCGCAATTTCCGCGGGACCGGTTGTGACATACAGATCCTCATTCCGGCATGAGGAAAAGAGTAAACACAAAATACTACTAACTATACTTATATATTTTTTCATTTTTATCCGGTTGAACTTAGTTTAAAAGGTTCAGACAATAGGATCTACAGGTTGTTCATCCCATTCCCTGACCGATACATGTACATAGATGCCCTCAAACCGGATGTAGATAGGTATAGTAACTTCATTGATACCCTCTACCTGGATTTCATGCTGAGCCATAAATTTCTGTAGATTCAACGAATAAACCTCTACTCCATCTCCATTATATACATCTATACTGATATCATTCTCATTTCCGAAACGAAATACATGAAAGTGGGCCTCCAGCATTTCACCGGTTGCAGATCTGTTCAGAGGAGGGTTCATAACCGCTGTTTCGCCCGTTACTTCCATCTCAAAATTATATCCGGTATATACATGATTTACAACCAGCCAGCCCTGAGGATCCCCTACAGCCCTTACATCAGCATTTGTAGTAGACAACCCCTCGATATAAACTTCTATTTTGATATGAGCCGAGCGAAAAAAAACGGTATCGGTACCTTCCTGTTGCGGAACCCGGATCGTTTGCCGTCCATAGTAAAGGGAGTCAACATCCGTAATAGATTCTCCCAACCGATAGGCACGACTGTACAGAAAATGTTGATCCAGGGATGATTCCTCCCCTATGATTTCCGATAAACCGGTTACATTCCCCCAACACACCACCTCATACTCACCGGGTTGTAACTCAGGATGTGTACCCTGAAAATCAGCCAATTCTGTTTCCGGCACAGAATAGTGAGTGACATACTCACCATCCGTGTCAAACACATACAGGCGGACAGATTCTATTTTTGAGTCGAATATATCAGCGGTTCCGTCCCCGTAATATATAAAAGAGAGCAGATAAGCATTACGAAAACAATTATCAACGTTCTCTTTTATACATCCGGAAACCAGTAACAACACTCCCCAGAGGACTAATATGCCAACTCCCGGTCTTTTCATCAAATCACCGGAGTCACATTAATTGTTTCCCAGGGTTGAACCTGTACGTGTACCCACAGATTAATATTTTCAGGTTCCGGTACCGGACTCAGATCCGAATCACTAAATGCCAGATCAGTAAGTTTATAAATGACATGCGGATAGAATATACCGACATCCACCCCATTTTCACGATACCCTTTCACCGTTACATACCGGGTAGGTAAAGTAGTTCCGTTTGCATAAACCAAATCTGTTAGTTTCAATATAATATGAGGTGCCGGACTGCTGTTTCCAAACAGATGATAAGCCCAGGTCCCGTTTTCAGGAGTAATAGTAGCCGTTCCACCGGTTACCGTTACATTCTCATCTATCACATCATATAAAGTTGACAGATTGGTATAGGCAAAACTGTTACTATCCACATCATACAAATCTTCATTTGACCCATGGTTGACTGGGGAATAACCTGCACCCATCATTGCATCCAGGCTAACCGGCATCAGGTCATAATAATTATTAATATAAATACCTTCCATGGTAAAAGACTCCAGAACAGTCCCGGTATAAGTGATCTCCACAATCTCCAGGCGGGCATTCATCGGATAAATAGTAATATCGGCATACAGATCGTCATCCGTAAGATCCGCCTCCCCATTCCATCCATTGGGCATCCCCGCATAACTCTGTACCATGGAACGGCCATCCATAATGGCCAATAATTGGATAGGATCAGGTACAGTACCATCCGACAGTCTGGGATAAGCTACCTGCTGAATTTCCAGTTGTACTGCCTGTATCTGTGAATAGAATTGCCCCCGTGTCATAGGGAAAGTGGCAGCTGCCCCATTCGCATTGGACGAGTTGTAGTTACCCACCACATACACCTGGGTCACTGTTGAAGGAATATCCGTAAACTCATACCCGGCCTCTAATTGAGCAATGGTAATATCGCCGTCAGCTCCGGCGGTACGAACCACTTCAATCACCGGATCTTCACTCCCATCCAGGAAGTAAATAATAGCAGAAAGCAACGGTGCGGTAGTTCCCGTTGCGGATGGTTCATCCGCCCTGGACCCTTGTTTATCACTTTGGATTTGCAGATAAACCGTTCTGGTTTCAACGGATTGATCCTGGTTTGGTGAATCTTTATCAGAACAGGATCCCAATATACCTGCCAGACAGAGGGCAGATAGAATTAATCAAATTTTCATAATTAAAAAGCTTAATTTGGTTAAGATTATAT
>JAJQES010000181.1 GCA_021201565.1 Tannerellaceae bacterium | reverse complement strand
TACCTATTATATACCTAAATAATAACCTTTAATTATATGAAACACGAACAAAATATTTTCGCCTTATTTCTTGATTTATTACAGGTCAGACACACCAAAAATTATTCTAATAAATTATACGAAGAACATCCCCATAAAAACAACCTGTATGGTTTATCCCAAATGCTATCCACCTATAAAATAGAAAATGTAGGATTAAAAGTCAAATCTGACATACGGACATTACAGGATATCGAACCTCCTTTTCTGGTACAGATCCAGGGTGGATTTGCTATTCTGTCACGCATCAGTGACACTCAGGTAGAATATTATCAGGATGGGAAAAAGATCGTTATTCCCCACGAAGAATTTATCAAACTATTTACCGGTATTGTCCTGGTAGGTGAGGCAGACGACAAATCCGGAGAACCCCATTATGAAACCAATAGAAAAAACGACTTAATAGCCAAAGGAAAACAAATACTATTGCTGGCAGTCTGGGTTGTATTATTAAGTAGCCTGGGATGTATAAATGGTTTTTATAAATCATGGGGACTCGTGACAGCCCTGCTGATCAGTTTGACAGGCGGATACATCAGTTATCTGCTGGTTTTAAAACAGATGAAGATCCAGAGTAAATACGCAGACCAGTTATGCTCCCTTTTCCTACATAAAAATGAATGCAATGATATTCTGGAAACAAAAGCCTCTAAATTATTTGGTATATTTAGCTGGAGTGAAATCGGACTGGGTTATTTTATGAGTAACCTATTAATTATAGTTGCATTTCCAAGTCTGTATAGTTATGTAGCCATTCTAAATGTATGCGCTTTACCCTTCACACTCTGGAGCCTGTGGTATCAGAAATGGGTATTCAAACAATGGTGCGGATTATGTATATTCGTACAGATCATTCTCTGGATTTTATTTATTAATAATCTGGCAGCCGGACTGATCGTCTGGCCAGACATAACCTGGTATGCTCTTTTAGTAACCGGTTGCCTGTATCTGTTGCCCCTTTTAATACTTAATATACTAATCCCACGTTTATCAGAAGCCCTGAAAATGCAGGAAGTAACACAGAAATTTAACAGTCTCAAAGCCGATGATGACATTTTCAAAAGCCTGCTGAAATCACAGGAACAATATGTTGTAACACGGGATCTGGGGATTTTAATGGGTAACCCCACAGCTCCTAATCTGCTCACCGTTGTTTCTAATCCACATTGTGGTCCCTGCGCTAAACTACATACCCAAATAGAACAACTGATAAATACCTGTGGAGAAAAATACTGTATCCAGTATATTCTCACTTCTTTCAATAAAGAACTGGAAGAGAGTGCCCGCTTGTTTATCGCCATGTATCAACAGCAGGATCCGGCAGCATTCCTCGCATTCCTGCATGAATGGTACACCTCCGGAAAAGATAACCGGGAAGAAACCTACAAAAAATATCCGTTCACTGGCAGCGATGAGCAACTGGTAACTGAATTTGAAAAGCAAAAAGAATGGATACAAAAATCAAATATCCATGCTACTCCCACACTTTTATTTAATGGACATCTATTACCGGAAAAATATAAAGTAGAAGATCTGGTCTATTTTTACGATATAACAGTCTAAACAAAACCACAACCCAAAACATTATACCAATATGTAATGAAACGGTAAAAAGTAATCGGAATTGCGCAAAAATAATAGTACATTTGCAAAAAACCTGGTAGTTGGTAGCTGGTAGTTAGTAGTTAGTAGAAAACTGGTTACACAGGTGATATATAAACGAGTGGAGCGAGCATTCTACTAACTACCAGCTACTAACTACCAATTACTAAAAAAAGAAACGCTATGAAGTACAAATTATTAGTCCTCGATGTAGATGGGACGCTTCTGAATAACCAAAAAGAGATTACTCCTCATACACGTAAAACCCTGCAGAAGGCACAACAAATGGGAGTCCGGGTTGTTTTGGCTTCCGGACGGCCCACTCACGGACTTATGTCAATAGCCAAAGAGCTGGAGTTGGATAAATATAATGGCTATGTGCTTTCTTATAACGGGGGGCGGATCTTCGATATGAAGGAGGATAAAATCCTGTTTGAAAAAAGAGTGAATCCGGAGATGATTCCTTACCTGGAACAGAAAGCAAACGAAAACGGATTTGCTATTTTTACCTATTACTATGACACGATCCTTACCAACCAGCCGGAGAACCCTCATATCCAGGCCGAAGCTGCCCTGAATAAAATGTCAGTCAAAGGAGTGGAAAACTTTTCAGAAGCGATTGATTTCTGGGCATGCAAAATCATGTTAGTCAGCGATAATGAAGTAGCCCTCGTTGGCCTGGAAAAACACTGGAAAAAAAGATTAGGAGGAGTATTTGATGTCTTTCGTTCTGAACCTTATTTTCTGGAAGTTGTTCCTGAAAATATAGATAAAGCAAACACACTCGGTATCCTCCTCGAAACAATCGGAGTAAATTCCGAAGAAGTGATTGCTATCGGAGATGGAGTATGTGATATCAGCATGATACAGTCGGTAGGCCTGGGGATAGCCATGGGGAACGCCCAGTACTCCGTGAAACGTTGTACGGATTATACAACCGGAAGCAACGAAGAGGACGGGGTAGCCACTGCAATTGAAAAACACATCATTGCAGAAATCCGCCGCACAATGATCCCGCTGGAACAATTGAATGCCATGGCCAAACATGCCCTGATGGGCAATCTGGGAATCCAGTATACCTACGCGTCCGAAGACCGTGTGGAAGCGACTATGCCCGTAGACGTACGTACCCGGCAACCTTTTGGCATACTCCACGGAGGAGCCACCCTGGCATTAGCAGAAACCGTTGCCGGCTTAGGTTCCATGGTACTCTGCCAGCCTGATGAGATCATCGTAGGAATGCAGGTAAGCGGCAACCACGTTTCATCCGCCCATGAAGGAGACACCGTACGGGCTGTGGCAACAGCTATCCATAAAGGACGCTCCTCACATGTATGGAATGTGGATGTGTTTACATCTACCAACAAACTGGTCTCCTCTATACGTGTAGTGAACAGTGTATTAAAAAAGAAATGACATCCGGAGAACTAATTACATTAGATAACTATATCAGGCAAAACCGCAGTTTTGTCATTTACCGTATACCAGGCGAGGAGAGTCACTCTCCCCGCTTTCTTATGCAGTCATCCGGACCCCTGCAACAAATCCGGTCCCTGAGTGAACTGAATGGGCAACATGGTTTTGTAATCGCTCCTTTTTGTATTACCCCGGAGCAACCGGCCATCCTGATCCGGCCGGACACCTATACCCTGCACAGGGAAGAAAAGGAAGGAGAAAATACCCCTTTCTCCATACAGCCGGAAACAGAGGAATCCTTTCCCGCGGATAAAAAGAGATACCATGCCATCTTTAATAAATTCCTGCAACCTTTACAGGAAAAAGAGCTGCAAAAAGTTGTCCTGTCCCGCAAACAGGTAATTCCACGCCCGGAACATCTCTCGCCGGCCGGTATGTTTAAGAAAGCCTGTGAGCGATACCCCCGTTCCTATGTCTATTTGTGTCATACCCCCATTACCGGGACCTGGCTGGGAAGCACACCGGAAATGCTCTTATCCGGTGAAGGCAACGAATGGGAAACGGTAGCACTTGCCGGAACGACTCCATTAGTAAACGGTCAACTCCCTGAAACATGGAATGAAAAAAACAGGGAAGAACAAAAACTGGTAGCTTCATACATCACCGGACAATTGCAAAGTATCGGAATCACTGCCATAGAAGCAGGCCCTTATTCAGTGAGAGCCGCCCATCTGGCTCACCTGAAAAGTACTTTCCGTTTCACTCTGCCGGATACCGGCAAGCTGGGTACCTTACTGGAACTACTCCACCCTACACCGGCCATAGCGGGAATTCCCAGGCAGGAAGCAATTCATTTCATTCTTGAAAACGAAGGCTACAACCGCAGCTGGTACAGTGGTTTTCTGGGCACACTAAATCCTACCGGCAAATCAGCACTCTATGTCAATCTGCGCTGTATGCAAATAAAAGAACAAAGGCTCATTTTATATGCAGGAAGCGGACTATTAGAAACCTCCTCCGCGGATGAAGAGTGGAACGAAACGGGAGAAAAATTAAAAACAATGACTTCTTTAATTGACAATTGACATACACAATTGGGAATTAAAAGGTTGAAACAAAATAAAAACAAATTGCAATTACACGATGAGAATAGGGAAAGAAAACCCATTGTCAATCATCAATTGTCCATTGTCAATTAAAAAACATGTATCCTGATAAAAAGAATCTTCTCCAATTAGTAGCTTTACTGAAAGCCTATTCAATAAAGCAGATAGTCGTGGCACCCGGTTCCCGTAATTCCCCCCTGACCCATTCCTTTGCCACCGATCCGGATTTCACCTGCTGGCGTGTAACCGACGAACGAAGCGCCGGTTTCTTTGCATTAGGGATTAGCCAGAAATTACAGGAACCCGTAGCCGTTTGTTGTACTTCCGGATCCGCCCTGTTAAACCTGGGACCCGCCATTTCAGAAGCATTTTATCAACCCCTCCCCCTATTGGTCATCTCTGCCGACCGCCCCGCCGCATGGATCGGACAAACAGACGGACAAACCATCCCACAGGCAGGCCTTTTTAAAAATCTGGTAAAAAAATCGGTTCAGTTACCGGAACCCACTACACAGGAGGAAGAGTGGTATTGCAACAGGCTTATCAACGAAGCATTATCCGCTTTGGAGCATCACGGAAAAGGACCCGTTCATATCAACATCCCCCTTTCAGAGCCTCTGTTTAATTATACAGCCGGACAATTACCCGATGTACGGAAAATCACCCGCAGCCTGCCGGAAAGAATATTTAGTACACAGAAAAACAGCTTTCACAATCGTTTTAAAGAATTCCAACGCCCTCTGATCATTATCGGACAATTACTGCCGGATACTTTACCAGAGGACATTCCGGCAAAGCTATATGCTCAATACGATTGTATTCTGTTTGCCGAACACCTGTCCAACATACAGAGTAAAGACATTCTCCATAACCTGGATGCCATTCTCTACACCTTACCGGAAGAAAAGAAAAAAGAACTCTCTCCCGACCTGGTGGTCACCCTCGGAGGGCACATCGTATCCAAACGAATCAAACAATGGCTACGAACCTATTTCCCCAGGGAACACTGGCATATAACAGAAAACGGAGAAATAGCCGACCTGTTCCAGTGCATGACAGATGTAATAGAGTCAGATGCAGAAACTTTCCTTCATTCCCTTCTAAAAGAAGAAAGTGAAGAGCAAACAACTAAACCCTGGCAAACATATTGGAGCCAGCTATCGGCCTCTATTCAGGAGCCTGATTGTCCATACTCTGACCTCTATAGTACAGGGCTGTTATGCCGCCATCTGCCGGCAAATTCTTCCCTTCATCTGGCCAATAGCTCCTCCGTCCGGTATGCACAATTATTCTCTTTACCCAAAGGTATACAAGTATATGGCAACCGGGGAACCAGCGGGATTGAAGGTTCTGTCTCCACCGCTGCCGGTTATAGCAGCGTAAACAGGGAGCTCACCTTCCTGCTGATTGGTGACCTCAGCTTCTTTTACGATATGAACGGACTGTGGAACGAACACATTTCACCCGGACTACGGATCCTGGTAAACAATAACAGTGGAGGAGAAATATTCTATGCCTTACCTGGCCTGGACAAATCAGAAGCCCTCAATCCCTACATCGCAGGTAATCACCAGACTTCCGCGAAAGAGTGGGCGGAAAGCCGGGGATTTATCTACCTTAGCGCCCATAACAAAGACGACTTGACAAAGAACATGCCTATCTTTGTATCACAAAATACACAACAACCGGTTCTCCTGGAAGTATTTTCTTCCATTGAAACAAATACCGGAATAGTAAAAAGGTATTATCATGAGTTAAAACAAGTAGTTGGTAGTTAGTAGTTGGTAGTTAGTAGAAAATCAGTTTCCAACGTTCATAATAAAACGAGCGAAGAGAGTCTTCTACTAACTACTAACTACCAACTACTAACTACCCAAACTATAAAAACATGTCAGCAAGAAACTGGAAAACAATCAAAGAGTATGAAGACATCCTGTTCGATTTCTTTAACGGGATTGCACGTATTACAATCAACCGTCCCCGCTACCGGAACGCATTTACGCCTACCACTACCGGGGAGATGAGCGATGCCCTGCGCATCTGCCGGGAAGAACAGGAGATCAGTGTAGTAGTAATCACCGGAGCAGGCGACAAAGCATTCTGTTCCGGAGGAGACCAGAATGTAAAAGGAAAAGGAGGCTATATCGGAAAAGACGGTGTGCCCCGTCTCAGTGTACTGGATGTACAAAAACAGATCCGTTCCCTCCCCAAACCGGTCATTGCGATGGTCAACGGCTATGCTATCGGTGGCGGACACGTACTACATGTTGTGTGTGACCTCTCCATTGCTTCCGACAACGCCATCTTTGGCCAGACCGGTCCACGGGTAGGTAGTTTCGATGCCGGTTTCGGATCTTCCTATCTGGCCCGGATCGTGGGACAGAAAAAAGCCCGTGAGATTTGGTTCCTTTGCCGCCAGTACAATGCACAGGAAGCATTAGAGATGGGATTGGTCAATAAAGTAGTTCCGTTAGAACAGCTGGAAGACGAAGTAGTGGACTGGGCGGAAACCATGATGCAACACAGTCCTATGGCACTCCGTATGATCAAAGCAGGATTAAATGCTGAACTCGACGGACAGGCCGGTATCCAGGAACTGGCAGGGGATGCCACTCTCCTCTACTACCTGACAGAAGAAGCACAGGAAGGAAAACATGCCTTCTTAGAGAAACGAAAACCAGACTTCAAACAGTTTCCAAAGTTTCCGTGAAGCCCAAACTATCCATACAACCTTATACCCTCCGGTTTAAACAACCGGCAGGAACATCCAGAGGAATTTACACCACGAGAAAGGTATGGTACATTCTCCTCCACCCCCTAAAAGAGGCGCTTAACAGCTCTTCATGTAAGAGGTTGGGGGGTGAATGCGCCCCACTCCCGAACCTCAGTTGTGATGCCCTGCCGGATGAACACTACGAAGCGATCCTGCGGGAAGCCTGTAACAAATGGGAAGAGACCGGAACCATTGATTATGACTATCTACGTCCCTATCCTTCCATCCTTTGCGGAGTAGAGACTGTTGACCGTCATTTCAAAACAGAAAACGGTATCCTATGGGATACCCCCTTCTCACGGGGAGAAGCCGGTATTCCTATCAACGGATTGATCTGGATGGGAGACCACCGGTATATGCTGGAACAGATTGAAAATAAATTACAAACCGGCTTCCGGTGCATCAAACTAAAAATAGGAGCCATTGAACCTGAACAAGAGATCAGTCTTCTGAAATACATCCGGCAACACTTTTCCGCTGCCGAACTGGAACTGCGGGTAGATGCCAACGGAGCCTTCTCCCCACAGGAAGCACCGGAAAAATTATCCCGGCTGGCAGAATTTGAATTACATTCCATTGAACAACCCATCCGGGCCGGGCAATGGGAGGAAATGGCCCGCCTGGCCGCAACAACTCCGCTTCCCATCGCACTGGATGAAGAACTGATAGGAGTCAACGAACCGGAAAGAAAAAAAGAGTTATTAGATAGGATCCGGCCACAATACATTATTCTCAAACCCTCTTTGCACGGAGGATTCTCAGGTAGTGAAGAGTGGATTGCCGAAGCAAATAAGAGGGAGATAGGATGGTGGATCACCTCCGCCTTAGAATCCAATATCGGATTAAATGCCATTGCCCAGTGGTGCAGCACATTCAACAATCCACTTCCCCAGGGATTAGGAACCGGATCACTTTTCACCAACAATATAGAGATGCCTTTAGAAGTCAGAGGGGATTGTTTGTGGATGGCAAAGTAAAGAATAAAGAAAGTAAGAATGAAGTATATAACCGATATTTCCAAACAGACTATTACCATAGCGGGAAAGCAGTATGGTTCACAGGAAATAGAAAAAATTCTCCCGGACATTCCCGGTGAGGCTTCCGCCCATATCCCCCTGGTAAACTTCCTGCAGGAATGGTTCCACCCACATCCTTATCTGACCGTACAAACTTCCGGTTCTACAGGCATTCCCAAACAAATACAGGTTGCCAAACAAAAAATGATAAACAGCGCCTGCATGACATGTACCAGCCTCGGACTGGAAAAAGAGATGCGAGCCCTTCTCTGTATGGACCTGAAATACATTGGTGCAAAGATGATGGTAGTCAGAGCCCTGGTTTCCGGTATGGAACTGGTCGTCCGGCCAGCTTCCGGCCATCCCCTGGTAACGGTCCATGATCCGGTTGACTTTACCGCGATGGTTCCCCTGCAAATATACAATACCCTGCAGGTCCCGGAAGAAAAAGAAAAACTAAGCCATATCTGTCATGTCCTTATAGGGGGCAGCCAGATCGACCCCGGACTGGAGAAAGAGATTCGGCAACTCCCCAATGCAGTCTACTCCACGTATGGAATGACCGAAACACTCTCCCACATTGCCCTGCGTAAACTAACCGGAGCAGACCGTTCCGGTCTCTATATCCCTCTTCCCGGAGTGCGGGTGACCCTATCCGGTCAACAGACCTTAGTGATACAGGCACCGGCTCTCACGCCCGGAACCGTATGTACAAACGACATAGCCGAACTATCCCCGGAAGGCCATATCCGGATCATAGGCAGAAAAGACAATATCATCAACAGTGGAGGGATCAAGATAGTAATCGAACAAATGGAAACCGAATTATCCCCTGCTATTTCTTTTCCCTTTGCCATTACCTCCATTTCCGATGCCAAATTCGGGGAAATAACGGTAGTATTAATCGCCTGTACCGAACAGGAAAAAGAACAGATATCCCTTCCCCCTACTATTCGTTACACCCATCGTCCCAAACATATCTTCTCTGTTGCCGCTATTCCTCTAACAGAAAATGAGAAAAAAGACCGTTTAGCCTGTAAAAGATTAGCACAACATATTTACACCAGACTCATATTAAGAGAAAAATAACATTTTTAGCGTTTTTTCCATTATTATTCTCCATTCTTTCTATCTTTGCAAGATCAATCAGCCATATCCGGCGGGATAAAAAGCAATTGATAGCATAACTATGTGATCGTTTTTAGAACCTATCTTTCCTACTAAATTTCTCAATACGTTTAATATTTAAGGATAGGGGACAACAAACGCTCACGTTTTCTGTTATGTGCCTATTACGAATCTAATTCAGTAATAAGACATATTCCAGAACGTGGGTTGTTGTTGTTTGTCTTAAATATGGGCCTTGAGAAAGCCTGGTAGGAAGATAAACATATAACAATTCCACGTTTTTGTTTTTACAAATCCGTGGTATTCAGCTAATATTCAGAATTGTGAGTTTTAATACGCTGAAACCAATGGATAAGCGACTTGGGAAAGTGGCTTATCCACTTTTATTTTAGTAATTTCGCATTCAAAATCAAACTTACTCTGATCATGAAAAGCTATCTATTTCCCTTCATAACCGTTTTTTGTTTGTCTCTTTTCTCCATCTCCTGTACAAATAACAAACCAAAAGAAGAATCTAAAAAAGAAGACAGGCAGGCCCGGCAGACCGGAATAACAAATCCCGACTCTTTGATATTCAATAAGGAACAGTTTGAATCCTATTACCACTCCTCACCAATTGCAATCACAAAAGAAGAATACGACCGGTATCAGATCTCTGATTTCCTCTTTGCTCCTTCTTATTCCGGTTCTCTCTTCCTGGTACCCGATACGCTCTTTCCCCCCAATAAAAGAAGTTATTACAGCCTCATATTTGGTCTTCATAATGAGGCACAATCCACCCTGTGGATGGCCAATTACAGCAAAGAAGACAATCAACTTATCGACAGCCGCAAACTATACGAACAACGCCCCACCCAACCCGGCTATGGGGATAACTGGATACATTCCATAGTTTATATACACGACAATGAAATACTCCTGACCAGACCCTCCGTATTTTTTGAAGAAGTATCCATGCCTGTACAAATCCATATAAATGGGTCCTTTGAAGAATTTCCCGGCGAAGAGTTCGCCGTTAATACGGTAGCAACAGGTCCCTGTGCCTACAGTATGCTGAATGGTAAATATCCGGTTGGAGAAATATGGACTACCCTGTTTTTCTATTATGGTGGTGAAACTGAACAGATAGAAATAGAAAAAGCAATCACTCAGAATCCCTATCCGGATGATCTGGAATATATAGGTACCCTTTTATATAACCCCGGCATTGAATATTTACACTTCCATATAGCCTTTAAAGGAGATTATCCCGAGGATCATTTCAGGAAAATAGAATTTATCGAAGAAGAACTTCACGGGCATCCCTTTATAGCAGAACTATTACCCTTACAACCGGAAGATACCATATATGATTTTACGCAGGATGAAGTAGAAGAACAAACCAAAGAACTCCAAACCCTGAGAAGATATATAATAAATGAAGAAGAATATTGGTTTGCCCAATTTACAGATGAAACCCTTACCGGTATAAGTCTGGGAACTGAATTTATAAGGTCAAAAGAGTGGTCACCCAACTACCTCTCATTCTATTTTCTGTTTTATATGGGCGAGGATGTGATGATGTATTTAGAGACCGTACCCAGTGAAGGAGCCGCCAGAGCTTCCTATGTATACCGGCTGGACGACGGGTTCCATTTAATTTATGAAGACAGCATCGTATGTGATTAAACATTTCCTGAATACTACCGGAAAGAATTATCTTTGCAGCCGGTTAACAAACTAAAAGAACAGCAGATGCGTAAAAACATTCTGGCCCTCTATATAATCAAACTATCCAAATGGTTCTCTCTGGTCATGCCCATTATCGTACTTTTTTACGAAGACCATGGACTACGGTTACAGGATATTTTTATACTCAAAAGCATCTATTCCGTTGCAGCCGTCTCCCTTGAAATCCCTTCCGGCTACCTGGCCGATGTATGGGGCCGGAAAAAATGTATCCTTTCAGGCTGTATCCTGTTCTTTCTGGGCTATCTTGTTTATTCACTGACCGGAAGTTTCCAGGCTTTCATAGTCGCAGAAATCCTGCTGGGCTGCGGGCAAACGCTGGTAAACGGAGCTGATTCCGCTCTTCTGTATGACACCACTGCCAGGTACGGGAAAGAAAACCTATACATGCGATATGAAGGAAAAATCACAATGTTAGGCAACTTCGCTGAAGCCTTTGCCGGGATCCTGGGAGGATTTATTGCGGTCCTATCCCTCCGGTATCCCTTTTACATACAGGCAGCCGTAGCATTTACCGGGATTCCCGCCGCCCTGTTCCTGACGGAGATCAGCCGGAAAGAGAAAATACAGAATCCGTTTTCCGAAATCATCCGCATCATGCGTTACTCACTGGTCACGAACCGGCCACTTTGCTACAACATCATGTATTCCGGTATCATAGGAGCCGCTACCCTCACGATGGCCTGGTTTGTCCAGCCCTTTCTGATGTACTTTGAAACACCTACTTCCTGGTATGGGATCATCTGGACAGTTCTCAACCTGACCGTAGGCATTGCAGCCCTTTATTCAGACCGGGTAGAAAAGAAATTCGGTATGCGCCGCATGAACCTCATCATTCTCCTGGTCATTACCGGCGGATATATTGGGTTAGCATGCACCTTCTCTTATTTCCAGCCGGGGTTCATCCCCATCCCCCACTTCTACCTGGGACTTCTTATCCTGTTCATCTTTTACATCTTCCGGGGATTTGCCACTCCCATCCTGAAAGGATATATCAACCAGATGACCTTCTCGGAAATGCGAGCCACCGTTCTGTCAATCCGTAATTTTGTGATCCGGCTAATGTTTGCCGCCATCGCGCCGTTTGCCGGCTGGATGAGCGACATGTACTCCCTTGAAAAGGCTCTCCTCGCATCCGCCGGTATTTTCTTTGTGTCGGGACTTCTGTTCCTGATCCTACAACGGAAAGCCAGTGAAAATTGATCCATTCGCATATATTCTGCAACAAATAACGTACTAAATTCATATCCATCTTTTTTTAAATAAATAATTGATTTTAAAAGCCAGCTCTCTCACATCACCTTCCAAAGATAAGAAACCGGAAATCATCCCATACGGATATATCCGGTTACAAACGGTTACCGGCTGATAAATCCAGATAGTTATTTCCCACAGGCAATACGAATCCTTCACCCAGTACTTTTTTTATTGCCGGATCATACTCTTTTCCCTCCAATACACTATTCTTTTAACTTAATAAACTACTGGATGACACAAAACACACTACTGGACAATACAGAAACTAGGTAGGCTATTTGTACCCCCTACCGGGTACCCTACAGGGTATCCTAACGGGCACCCTTATATATAAATAAACCAAAACAAATCAAACTAAAGAAAGAAGGAGCTCTCAAAA
>JAJQES010000342.1 GCA_021201565.1 Tannerellaceae bacterium | reverse complement strand
ATATTGAATATTATTAAGGATCAGGCGGGTCATGTAATCAACGGGAACGCGGATGTTCCGGCGGATAAAAAAGCTGAAACGATCCGGACCACTACCCAGGCTATGGCAGAAGGAATGAAAGAAAACATCCATATGAGTAACCTTTCGCAGCTGGCTGAGTTGTTCTCCGGAGATGTAAAGACCTCTTCCACCATGAATCCCGTGATGGAATCTATCAAAAACACGGTTTCCGGAGCGTTGACACAAAAGGTAGGACTGGCTGCCGGAACAGCCAATGGAATTGCCGCGGCACTGGTTCCGATGGTGTTTAAGATCTTCTCCCAAAAAGCAAACGATCCCAACGAGAATGAACAGGGATTCAACATCGGTAATCTATTGAAAACTTTTACCGGTAACGGCAACGGAGTGAATGCAGGCAGCCTCCTCAATTCAGTCGGTAATCTGTTTCATTAATACATTACAAAACCCCTAATACCCGCAGGATGGCGGGGGTAAGCAGGGCAGTGAAGATGCCGTTCAGGGTCAGCCCCAGGCTGGCGTAAGCGCCGTAGCGGTTACCGGCTTCCATGGCGGCAGAGATGCCGACCGCGTGGGCGGCTATTCCCATGGAGAGTCCCTGGGCAATAGGGCTTTTTACTCTGCCCAGCCGGAGAATCTGAAAACCGAAGATGGCTCCGAATAATCCTGTGCAGACCACCACCGCGGCGGTGAGGGAAGGGATTCCACCGATTGTCCCGGTCACCTCCATAGCAATAGGGGTAGTGACTGATTTGGAAGCCATGGAAAGGATTACTTCACGGCTTCCTCCTAACAGGTAGGCAAGTCCGACGACTGAACTGATTCCGGCCACACAGCCTGCCAGCTGGGACAATACGACCGGCAGCCATTGCCGTCTGATCGCTTCCAGTTGTAAATACAACGGAACACCCAGGGCGACCACAGCCGGTTTGAGCCAGAACTCAATCCATTTACCCCCTTCTTCGTAGGTTTCGTATGAAATATCTGTTATTTTCAGGAATAGGATCAACAGGGCGATTGTCAGCAAAACCGGATTCAGGAGAATCCATCCGGTTTTCTTTTGCAGGATACGGGTAACCCAATAAAAGGCAAATGTCAATGCGATCAGGAAATATCTATTTTCTAAAAATTCCATTTCCCCTCCTTATTAATTGATGTACCTGCCCGGTCACGATCAATACGATCACGGTACTTCCTGCTATGGCCCCTGCGATAGGCCACCACTCTGCACGGATTATATCAAAATAGAGCATCAGGGCGACTCCGGGAGGTACAAAAAAGAATCCCAGATTAGCGAGCAGGAAATCGGCTATTCCCCTTACCCATCTCAGGCGTATCACCTTTATCTTCAGTAAAAAAGCCAGCAACAACATCCCGATGATACTGGAGGGCAACGGGATACCGGTCAGATAAACAATCCCTTCTCCGGCAGCCAGACAACCAAACAGGATAGCGCATTGACGTATCAAATCCATACTCAATAATAGGTGATCACCCGTTCAACAATTTCATAAGGGATCTCTGCTCCGTCCATCAGGCCTATCCGTTTTGTCCAGTTTCCCTGTTCATCATAATCATAGGTATAGGTCGTCCGTTGCGTATATCCCTGGTCAAACTGGCTGAAGGTATAGATCTCTTCGATTTTATCCCCCTGCTCGTTGACTGTTATCCGGATAGTCTCTGTCCTTTTATCGGAAGGATACTTCCAGATAGTTTCAAACACGTTCTTACCCTTTGTTTTAGTCGTTACTTTACATTCCTGGTCGCTATCATTCCGTGGAGTTTCTCCGAGAAAATTTCCATCCCGGTCATATTCTTTGATAGTATGGGGAGTCGTCTGACTCTCTTTATACTCAAAAATCTGTTTAAAGCGAACTGTACCGTCTCTGTTCAAGGTTGAAAATTCTGTCATTCGTCCCTTTTCATCAAACAGATAGGAAACCCTGGATTCTGTTTTTTCAGGTTCATACGAACTATAATAATCCTTATCGTCTTCCTCATCATACTCTATATCGACAATATCCCGGACAATGGCAAAGCCTTCCACTTCTACAATTCCTTCATACCACGTGGTTTCAATCTCATAGATAGTATGCACATTACCTCTGAATTCAGGAACAGAAATACCGGACCGGTTATTACAACCCACACAGCAAAGCATAACACAGAAAATAAAAACAGTACTTTTCATACAGCTAAATGTTTATCGGACCGTAAAGATACAAAATAAATATCTACCGTGAGACAAACATTCCTATCCCTGTTCATGGCAGGCTGTATGTTCCTATAGCCTTCAGATATTTTGTTTCATTCAGATAGACAGCTGTTTTAGCACGTACCAGATCTGAGGCAGCTTTTTGCCACAGGGTTTGGGCTTCGAGGTGATCGGCCAGGGTTTCCAGTCCGGCATCGTAATAATCCCGGCTGACTTTCAGATTTTCTTCCGCCTGTTCGAGGGAACGGGTTGTAAGGATCACTTCCATACGGGATTCTTCCAGTTCATTGAGTGCCTGCATCGCTTCGAGTTCCATTTTTTCCGACATTTCTTCCCGTTGCAGGGTAGCGATGTTGCGTTCAGCTTTCGCACTCCGGACCTTGTTACGGCCTTCTCCCCAATGGAACAAAGGGATATTCACAGAGAGCAGCGCAGAGAAAGAAGAGTTGTCCAGAAGCCGCTCTCCATTCAGTTTCAAACCGTTGGCATAGCCAAAATTACCCATGACTCCAATATTGGGGAGGAATTCACTACGGGCCAGCCGGGTCTGTTGTTCTTTTAATTCAATCTGTTTGCTCAATATTCCATATTCAGGACGGGCAGTAATATCCGGCGCAGGAAGTGAAAGTGCGGAATCCAGTTCATAGTCGCCGGAAACCTGGATCGCCGAATTCAGCGGCAACCCGATCACATGGCAGAGATTCATCCGGGAGAGCCGCACTGCATTTTCGGCCTGCATCACCTGCAGACCAGCTTCATTGAGTTTCACCTGTACTTTTAACAGGTCATTGCGCGGTTTAAGTCCGGCATTCCATGCATTCTCCACATCCTGTAACAAGGCATCCAGCAGGGATTTATAAGCATAGGCGGTCTTTGCCAGTTCCATTGTCTGTACATGCGTCCAGTACGCTTCATCGGTCAGCAGGATCACCTCCGTACGGGTGAGTTGCTGATTGAGTCCCGCCATCTCCTCACCGATCCGGGCCATCTTATAGGCTGCCGTGATCTTTCCACCCATGTAAAGCGGTTGTTCTATCATAAGTCCGGCTGTATAGGTATTGCGCAACCTGAGGTCTATATCTAGGCCGGGAAACCAGGCATATTGTTGAAACACCGTACTTCCGTCAGGGGTGGGCAAAAGGTTGGGAACCAGCGTTCCCTTTTCACCGGGCACATACGACGGCAGATACATTTCCGGTATGCTTTTATTGAATCCGGTGGTAGTGTACAGGTAATTGCCGGTTGCTGAAAAGCGGGGATAGTAATTGGCCAGATACCCCTTTACATCGTAACCTGCCTTCTTTTTATTTTCATTGGAAATGGAGATCCGTTTATTATTCTCAACCGCCATCTCCCGGCAACGGTCCAGTGTCAGCACCTCCTGGGCTATGACCGGACAGAGCGGCAGAAGAAAGGCTAACAGACCGGTATATATTCTCTTTTTCATTTTCCTGTGATTTTAATATTAAAAAACAGCGCATACAGAACTGGTATAAAGAGCAGGGTTATGAGGGTTCCCACCAGCAGTCCGCTCATAATGGTCACGGCCAGCGACCCGAACAGGTCATCGGACAATAGCGGGATCATTCCCAGGATAGTAGTCATAGAGGCCATCATCACAGGCCGGAACCGGCTGGACGAACTATCGAGTAACGCTTTGAGCGGTTCTACCCCGGCATTGAGTTGCAGGGTTACTTCATCCATCAGCACAATCCCATTCTTAATGATCATTCCAATCAATCCGAGAATCCCGACAATGGCCACAAAACCAAATGTTTTACCGGAAATAAGCATGCCAAAGACCACTCCAACCAGTAACAATGGAATACAACAGAAAATAATTAACGGTTTCCGATAGTCTTTAAATAACATGATCAGAATAGCGATCATCAGGATGATAGCCAGCGGGAAATTCATAAACAGGTATTTACTGGCTTCGCCGCTTGCTTTGTGTTCTCCTTCCCATTGCATCGTATATCCGGCAGGCAGTTCGATTGCTTCTATCTGCCGGGCAATGGTTTGCCGGGCATCTTCCGTACTGACTCCACTGGCCGGATTGGACTGTGCTCGCATAGCCCGCTGGCCGTTGTACCGGATTACCAGGGGGTCTTCCCATACTAATTTCACCCCATGGGTGACCTGGCTCAATGGAATGGTGCGCATCAGCTCATTCAGGATTTCATCCTCCGAAACCACCCCGGTAGCTAATCCGTACACCATCTCTTTATTTAGCGCGGCCAGTGAAGGCATCATACTGAATACTGAAGAATTTTCCAGGGATTCAATCGGGTTTCCTTCACTATCGACACACTTCAGATAGATAGTCTGGCTCCGTGTATTATCATAATAGACACTGGCCGGGATTCCACTCGTAGCACTTAACAGGGAGAGCCCTACATCCTGGCGGCTCAGTCCGACATTGCGTGCAATGGGTTGGTTGTAGTCCACCATCAGTACAGGTGTTTTGGTCTCCCAGTTTGAACAGGTCAGTGTCAGGGCCTCACTCGCTTCCATGATATCCATGGCCTGTCGAGTCAGTTCCCGCAACACAGCCGGATCAGGCCCGTTGAATTGTACTTCAATGGGGTATTTTTTATACATCAGGTTATAACGTTTCATCCGTACGTATGCGTCCGGATATTGTTCCGTCAGGTATGCCTGAATCTCATTCATGGTAGTTACTAACTGTCTGGATGAAGTATAATCCACAATAAGTTCCCCATACGACAGAGATGGATCTGCTACACTTCTCACCAGATTATACCGGGCGGGAGTCCCTCCTACTGACGCAGTGACATGTGTCACTTCTTCCCTCGACAACAGATACTCTGTAATCGACTCCAGATCTTCACGTACCTGGTTGCTATGAGTACCTTCCGGCAGTTTATATTCAATATACAGCTGGTCATAGTCCATATCCGGGAAGAATCCCTGCGGCAGGAAGCGGTAGCAGAATCCGGTAACCGCTAATAATAATAGGGTGAAAACAACCGAGACCGTTTTATGAGTCAGTACCCAGGTCAGCAGGGAACGGAGTACCCGGTAGGCTTTCGTGTCAAACGGATCTTTATTTTCTTTTCCCTTTTTCACTTTCAGCATCCGGTCAGACTGGATGGGAACATAGACAAGCGCCAGAAGCCAGCTCAAAAACAGGGAGACACCCAATACAATGAAGAGGTCACGCACATAGATCCCGGCTGTATCGGGTGACAGGAATATAGGGAAAAAAGCCAGGATAGCGATCAGCGTAGCACCCAGTAACGGCATCGCTGTTTTGCGCCCGATACCAACCAGGGCCTCTTTCCGGGGTATGCCCCGCTGAAGATCGACCAGGATTCCATCCGCGACCACAATCGCATTATCTACCAACATCCCCATGGCCAGAATAAAAGAACCCAGAGAGATCCGCTGCAGGGTTCCCCCAGCTATATTCAGAATAAAAATAGAACCCATCACAATGACCAGCAGATTTATACCGATGATCAATCCGCTGCGAAGTCCCATGGTGAGCATCAGGATAAGTACAACAATGAGGATAGACTCTGCCAGATTTATCATAAATGTTTTCAGGGCAACATTGACCCGGTCAGGCTGGAAAAAGATTTTATGGAGTTCCATCCCTGCCGGCAAACGGGTCTCTGTCAGGGTGTGGATCCGTGTCTCCACCTCTTTCCCGATCTTCGTAACATCCGTTTCAGTCAGTGCCGAAATAGCAATCCCAATGGCCCGCTGTCCATCATACAACAACTCATTGCGGGATGGATTTTCATATCCGACTGAGATCTGTGCAATGTCCCGCAACCGGAACTGGTCTCCCTGATGCCCCTGTAACAACAGGTTGCCGATGTCCTCCACATTCCGGTATTTGTCATTTACTGAGACACGAATACGCTGGGATCCGGCTTCGTAATATCCGGAATAGATGGTTTTGTTCTGACCGTTAAGGGTGGAGAGTACTTCCGCCGGATAGATTCCCAGGTTTGCCATTTTATCTTCATACAATTCAATATAGATACATTCGGACCGTTCACCATACAGTTCTACCCGTGAAACCCCTTTAATCTCCAGAATCTCCCGCCGGATCAGGTCTGCGTAGTCGCCCAGTTCATGGTCAGAAAATCCATCCGTGGTCAGGGCATAGAACATCCCTGCGACTTCTCCGAAATCATCTTTTACAATGGAGGCAGAAGCCCCTTCCGGCAGGCTTCCCTGCACATCTCCCACTTTGCGGCGCAGCAATGTCCACGCCTCTTCTACTTTATCATTGGGGACAAGGGTTGAGAGTTCAACAGTGATCATGGAAAGATCGTTCATGGAACGGCTCTCCACACATTGCAGATTATTCATGGTACGGATCGACTTTTCCAGCAGGTCCGTTACTTCAAGCTCTACCTGATGGGCAGATGCGCCGGGATAGGCCGTGATTACTAACGCCTGTTTTACTTTGATTTCAGGGTCTTCGAGCTTACTCATGTTCCAGGTGGCCAACAGACCGCCTACCACCAATACAACCACCAGAAACCGGACCAGTTTCCGGTTCTGTAATCCCCAGTTACCTAAATCCATCATAACATGCCTCCTACATTGGTTGCTGATACGGGAGGAAGAAGGCGAACCCGCTCTCCTTCCTGTAATGTATGCACACCGGCTGAGATCACTAACTCATCCGGCTGAAGCCCTGAAGAGATAATGGCTGTACCGGCAGATAGAATCTGAGAGACTTTTACCTCCCGCCTGTTTACACACTCCCGTACCGGATCGTACACCCAAACCGCAGAAGAACCTGTTCCTGATTCAAACACAGCTGTGACCGGTACGGAAACTGTCCCGCTATTTTCCGGTTTATACTGAATAGTTACTAAAGTAGACATACCAGGACCCGGTAACTCCATCTCATTGCCTGCCAGCCGGAACCGCATAGTATATAACTGGTTCATATTGGCTTTGCGGGTAATGCCTATTAACTCAAGAGGAAAGGAACGTCCGGGATAAATATCGACCGTACAGGAATAGGTATCAAACCGGTCACGCCGGATATAGTCCGCCGAAGGGATATTGATCTCTACCTCCGGAGTCCCGGAACTAATCATAGAAACGACCGGTAGTCCGGCACTCACTGTCTCACCCGCTTCAAACAACCGTTTCTGTACAAAGCCGTCACAGGGTGCTGTCAGGCGGGTATCTGCCAGCGCATGGGTATGGGCATCCAGTTTAGCCGTGATCTGTTGCAATCCATAGAGCGCTTTTTCATAATCGTTGGGAGCTACACTCTGCTTTTCATATAATCCGATAATCCGTTCGGCTTCCCCTTTGACCTGTTGGTATTCTGCCCGGGTCGCAGCCAGTTGGGTCTCATAATCACGGGGATCAATTTCGGCCAGTACTTGTCCTTTGCGTACATAGGACCCGACATCTACATGCATCCGGAGAATGGGACCGCTGACACGAAAAGCCAGATTGATATCGGAAGCGGCTATTACTTTACCCGGGAAGGTCACCCTGGCAGACTCACCATACACAACTACGGTATCCGCTTTGACGCTTTTTACAACCACACTGCTCTGTTTTTCTTTCCGGCATCCTGTCAGAAGGCACAGGGCCATTATTCCTGCTAAGACTGCATACTTTTTCATGTTTGTTACTGTTAGATAACGCAAAGGTAGAAGATGCCTTTCCGGGAAAGCTATCCATAAGTATGTTAAAATGTCCTATTTGTAGGTTTTTCATCCTACACCTATGGGATATAGCATTTTAAATGTTTAATTTTGACGAAAAAGATCACAATTATGCCTATTGAATTTTTACCGGTAACCCCGGACTATAACAGGAACAGGCCGCCCAGCTTTGAATTCTTTACACTCATGCCGGATTTTAAGGAAATGCCTCAGTTATGGAACAGGAACCCTAAAATCCTGGATGCGGGGGTGGTCGTATTCATTTGCCAGTCAGGCACAGGCAAACTGGTTATTGATATGCAAACCTTTACTATCCGGAAAGGGAGTTTTTGCCTGCTATTACCTTATACAGTCATCCAGGTGCTGGAATACAGTGAGGACATTAAAATAACAGCTATGACAGGCACTATTGACTTCCTTGAGAAACTGGCCCTGCTGCAACCGGTAGAGGATTATGTCAGCCTGATCCAGGAGAACCCCTGCCTGACGTTGACTGAAAACCAGCTTGAAGAGGTTAAAAAGATTTACTATTTTACCCAAAGCCGGCTATTGGAAAACACACGTCCCCTCTCCCTTGAGATACGGGATACACTACTGATGTTTATAGCATTGGAAATTGTGTCTCTCTATGCCAAGAATAAACCCAGTGAAAAGAAAAAACTTTCCCGGCAGGAACAGATCTTCCGTAACTTTGTGTTCTCAGTCGGAAAGAATTTCCGGGAACACCGGAACGTGGAATTCTATGCGGAACAAGCTTGTCTTACACCCCGTCATTTCGCGACTGTAATTAAAAAGAAATCCGGCAAATTACCTATCCAATGGATCACTGAGCGGACCATTGTGTTCATTAAATTTATGCTGGAAAATTCGGAAATGTCTATCCAGGAGATCTCACACGAACTCAACTTTCCCAATCCGTCTTTCTTCTCCCGGTATTTTAAGAAACATACTGGACTTACCCCCAAAGCATTCCGCACTGGAAAAAGTGACTGAATGAATATTCTATCTCCCTTTTTGACCGATATACAGATCGGACAGATCCTTTTTGTGTTTATATTTGTACAAAATACACATAGAAAAACAACAAGAGTAAACGTTTAATAGAACAGAGTTATGAAAAAAAAATTGTTAACCCTCGCCATGGGGTTATTTGTATTCCAGAGTGCACTTTTGGCTAAGGCTCCTGAGAGTAAAAACGGTAATCCGGTTGTTCCCGGGTTTCATGCGGACCCTGAAATCCTTTACTCCCAACAAACCGGTAAATTTTACCTTTATCCTACCAGTGACGGACATCCCGGATGGGGAGGTTATTCTTTTAAAGTATATTCATCGGATGACCTGGTGAACTGGATAGACGAAGGAACGTTCTTAGACCTGAAAACCGACCAGGTTCCCTGGGCTACGGGAAATGCCTGGGCTCCTGCGATTGAAGAAAGAATGATCAACGGTACATATAAATATTTCTTTTATTACAGTGGCCATCCGGTTGACGGGGGCGGCAAACAGATCGGTGTAGCGGTGGCCGATTCTCCCACCGGACCGTTTACAGATCTGGGTAAACCTCTGATCGACAAACTTCCGGAAGGTATCCGGGGACAAAATATTGATGTAGATGTTTTTGTAGATCCGGTTTCGGATATCCCTTATATCTATTGGGGAAATGGATTTGCTGCCGTAGCGGAACTCAACGAAGACATGG
Source organism: Tannerellaceae bacterium (assembly GCA_021201565.1). Lineage (GTDB taxonomy): Bacteria > Bacteroidota > Bacteroidia > Bacteroidales > Tannerellaceae > UBA4116. Next base: position 2,925 of record JAJQES010000342.1, on the reverse strand, counting down.
TATCACTCAAACCGGAAACCACCCGGATCATTACTCCCGAAGGCGGTACCCTGGCAGACTATAACTATCGCGAAGGATTATATGTATTCTATCGCAATGGGCTCTATTATTTCCTGTGGTCTGTTGACGATACCGGTTCTCCGAACTACCACGTAGCTTACGGTACCAGCACCTCACCCATGGGTCCCATTACCGTAGCAGATGATCCTGTGATACTGATTCAAAAACCCGAAGAAGAGATCTACGGAACGGCTCATAACTCAGTGATCCGGATCCCCGGACGGGATGAATGGTATATTGTATACCACCGGATCAATAAAAACTACCTGAATGATGGTCCGGGCTACCACCGGGAAGTCTGCATTGACAAAATGGAATTCAACGCAGATGGCACCATCAAAAAAGTAATTCCCACTCATGAAGGTATCCAACCTGTAAAGAGGTAGTTTCTTTTTACACGTATGTATCATCCTATCCTCAGGTAAGTTATACTGTCCGGATAGGTACGTATCACTCTATCTTATCCCCTGGGGGTAAGCCTGTAAGGCCTGGGGTTAACGCCGCAGCCCCAGGGGATAAGGCAGGGTTATAACTGCCTGTAATCATACTATAGTCTGTATATTAGCAAACTATTGCTTATAAAAGAATTAGTAAATTATTATTCCCCGCTGACCATCCATTCTTTGAATTCTGACGCTTTGTTTTTGCTGACGTAGATGCGTTCAGGAACTTCGACACTTAGTGTGATCAGCAGCCGGCGGTCAAACCAGATAGTAATATTACTTACCTGTTCACGGGCAATAACAAACTGTTTATTAGCACGAAAGAACAAATGCGGATCAAGGTTCTGGTAAATCGAATCAAGGGTCTTATTGTATTGGTATTGTTTTCCGTCGGTCATATAAATCTGGGTCTGGTGTTCAGAGGTATAAAAACAAGCGATATCTTTTACCGAAACAGGTATCAGGTTATCCCGGTAGGAGATCAGTAATTTATTGAAATAATGACCTGTATAATTGGTTTCTGCCTGTTGTTGCAGATACCGGTTCTTCTCTGGCGAAGTCAATTTGCGGAACTTCTCAACCGCTTTCCGGAGATCCTCTTCCTCTACCGGTTTGAGCAGGTAATCAATACTATTTACTTTAAATGCATCAATGGCATATTCATCATAAGCGGTAGTGAAAATGATCGGTGTTTCAACCGGCAGCAACTCAAAGATAGAAAAAGCGGATCCATCCGAAAGATGGATATCCATAAAAATCAGATCCGGTGCCGGATGGCTACGCAGCCAGTTCACAGTCTGGGAAATACTTTCCGTAGCTGCTACAATTTCAATATCCGGATCAATTTTACGGATCAGCCCGCTCAGGTATTCATACGCAATGGTTTCATCTTCAACAATCAGAACTTTCATCTTCTATTTTCTTTAAAGGTAAGACAACAGTAAAGATACCTTCCTCCTCTTTCACCTCAATATCAGCCTCCATCAGGAGTTTATAACGGGCGGACAGATTGGATAATCCGATTCCGTGTGAAGTCTCCGTATGGAATTTGCAGTAAACCGGATTCGAGACGAATAGTTTACATTCCCCGCAAAGGGAAATATGTACTTTCATTTTATGGTCACTGTCAATGACATTATGCTTAATGATATTCTCAATCAACGGCAGCAAAGAGAGTACGGGCAGACGCAACTCCATCGCGGTTTCGGGTACTTCGATTTCAAAACAGATTTTACCATGATAGCGTACTTCCAGAAGATACCGGTAGGCATCTACAAACTTTAATTCTTCTTCCAGGGTGACCAGTCCTTTTTTATCGCTTTGCAGGATATAACGGAAAATATTGGATAATTTGGCTACATACTCAACTGTTTCCTGATTGCGGTTGGCTGAGACCAGAGCGGCAATCCCATTGAGGGAGTTAAAAAAGAAGTGGGGATTGATCTGGTTAGTCAGGGCTTCTACCCGGCTCTGGAGAGTTTCCATCCGGAGTTTCTCCATCTCTTTTTCTACTTTTTGCTGTACAATGATCAGGGAATAAATATGTCCGATCAGGACCGGGATCAGCCAGGCAATCAGAAATTGTAGAATTACCTCTTTAGTAAAACTTTCCATGCGTACCATATACCCTACCTTGGTTCCAATCACAACGTATATAAGATAGGCTCCTAATGCAATGACAAACGAATAGCCAAGCCGCTTGTTCAGACTCTGAGTGGCTTTCGTAAGATTAAAGGAGATCAATGTCCATGTCAGAGCTACAAAAAAGAAATAACGGTAAATAAAATAGATCCCACCTGCACAGGTTAGCGGAATTAACCGGTGAACACTCCCGGGTGGACTGAATAACTTCCAGTAGATATCCCCGATATTTGGGTATATAATGATCAGACTCAGGGTCATTGCACTCCAGAGTACCGTTTTTGTCGATGTTAAAGATTCAAAGAATTTCATTACCTCCTGTTTTTTACAAAGATATAAGGAAGTGTTGAATAAAAATAAAAAATCCGTTCTTCATAACATTCACATTTGCCGCTTTCAGTTCCCTTTTTATCCCCTTTTGGAAAAAACAGTTACTTTTTTCCTTTTATACTAAAAATACAGTATCTTTGGAACACAACAAGTAATCCAAAAATTAACACATGAAAAAGTACAACTTACCGCACGAGAACCAAAATCCCGATAAGGTCGAAGAACCGGCTATGACTTATATACGGGAACAACAGCAAACGGAACTGTTTTCCTATACAGCTGAAAGAGTAAGACAAAGGGCTGATCAGGCGATCAAAGATTTTGAAAATGGATTGTGCATTTCCCATGAGAAGATAACACGGAAATAATCTTTATGAAAATACTGTGGTCACCTCAGGCTCTTGAAGACATGGAAAATATTTATAATTTTCATTTGTCTACAGAAGCCCGT
>JAJQES010000267.1 GCA_021201565.1 Tannerellaceae bacterium | reverse complement strand
AAGGTAAACTATTCAATTGATAATTGACAAGGAACAATTGACAATTTCTTTTCCTTATATTTGTCGATCATTTTAATAAACTAAAAGATGGAAAAAAGTTCTCAATTTAACAAGCATACCGCTAAAGAGTATCTACCGAATAGGACAGATTTTCCAATATCTTTAAACAAAACAGTTTAACCTCTTAACTCTTAATTATATGGCAAAAATCATCGTTCAAAATACGGATATTACAATTATCAGAGTAAATGATAATGATTACATTTCCTTAACGGACATAGCTAAACACAAAACTTCAGATACGCATGCTGTTATTGCAAATTGGCTACGCAACAGAATGACTATCGAATATTTAGGTTTATGGGAAACTTTATATAACCCCACTTTTAAACCCCTCGAATTCGAGGGGTTTAGAAAAGAGGCAGGCTTAAATGCATTTACCCTTTCACCACAAAAATGGATAGAATCAACAAATGCAGTTGGACTTATATCAAAATCAGGTAGATATGGAGGGACATTTGCTCATAAAGATATTGCATTTAAGTTTGCAAGTTGGATTTCCGTTGAATTTGAATTGTATATAATAAAGGAATTCCAACGTTTAAAAGAACAGGAACAATCGCAGTTAGAGTGGTCTGCAAAAAGAGAACTCTCTAAAATAAATTATCGTATTCATACCGATGCTATTAAACAAAATCTTATTCCACCAGAAATAACTTCAAAGCAAATAGCAATTATTTATGCCAATGAAGCAGACGTTCTGAATGTAGCCATGTTTGGTATGACTGCCCTTCAATGGCGAAATGCACATCCGGAACTAAAAGGGAATATTCGTGACTATGCATCTATTAATGAATTAATTTGCTTATCTAACATGGAAAACCTAAATTCGGTTTTCATTCATGAAGGGCTTTCACAAAGCGAAAGATTAATTAAGCTAAATCAAATAGCCATTCAGCAAATGAAAGTATTGGAAGACATCAATAATAAAAAACAATTAAAGTAACAGATGAAACAACAACCTCAACTCAACGAGCATAAAAAAAAAGAGTATCCGCCAATGCACACGGCAGAGCACATATTAAATCAGACAATGGTACGTATGTTCGGTTGTGAACGTTCAAAGAACAGCCACATTGAAAAAAAGAAAAGTAAATGTGACTATTTTGTAACAGATGAGCCAACACCGGAAGAGATACAGGCCATTGAAAAACAGGTCAATGAAGTAATTGAGGGCCACCTGCCTGTAACTGTTTCTTTTGTTTCTAAAGAGGCAGTCCCGGAAGAAATTGACCTGAGCAAATTACCGGTAGATGTGAGTGATACTTTGCGCATTGTACGGGTCGGTGACTATGATGTATGTGCCTGCATAGGAGACCATGTGGAAAACACATCTGAAATCGGGCTCTTTAAAATCATTTCCAGCGATTATACAGATGGCCGCTTACGCCTGCGTTTTAAATTACCGGAACGATAACTCTTTATAAAAAAGAACCTTGTTCCCTTATGAAGTGCGGGAACAAGGTTTACTTTTTCTGGTCCTATTGTCTTTTATTGCAATAATTGTCCTTCGTATTCTCCGGTCAATGTATGGAGGAATGTAACAATACCAGCCACTTCTTTATCATTGATTTCGCCACCGATCTGGAATTCATGCATCACCCGGATAGCATCTTCAATATCCATCAACGTCCCATCATGCAGATAAGGATAAGTTAACATGACATTCCGTAAAGTCGGAGTTTTAAACCGGTGCTTATCGAAATCTTCTCCGGTTACAGCAAAACGGCCCAGATCACCGTCCGTCACATCTGTTCCCCGGAAACCAAAATAATCACTCTTGATGCCCATGTATTCAAACGATTGGCCACCAATATTCATCCCTACGTGACAGGTTGCACATCTCTTTTCTTTAAATAAATCATATCCCGCAATTTCCTCTGCTGTCAACGCATTCACCTCGCCTCTCAGATATTTGTCGAAACGGCTGGGTGTCAATAAAGTCTTTTCAAATTCTGCAATAGCGTCCGTAATAGTAGCTTCCGTCACTCCTTCCTGTGGATAGATCTGTTCAAAGATTTCCACAAGCCCTGCATCTTCTTTCAACAAGTCCGCGATGTCATCAAAACTAACATGCCCCATCTCAATTGGGTTCAAAGGAGGACCGGCAGCCTGTTCCTGTAAGTCTGCGGCACGGCCATCCCAAAACTGGACAAAATTAAGAGCTGAATTATAAACCGTAGGAGCATTTACCCCTCCAAACTGCCCGTTAATTCCTTCAGAGAACTGTTTCCGGTCTACCCCTGCTGTTCCCAGGTCATGACAACTGGCACAGGATAAAGTATTATCTGCCGACAAACGGGTATCATGATATAATGTAAAACCCAGTGCTACTTTTTCAGGATCAGTCGGCAGGAAATCGACCAGAGGTTGCAAAGGTTCATTTTCAAACCGTTCTGCCACAGTAGGAGAAGCATAGTGCTCGGCACGAACCTCTTTTGCCCAGGAAAGGATAACCTTTTTCTCATCCGCATTCAGATTCGTTCCCCAATGGATAGCCACATATTTTGCCGGAGGCATAGAACCCGACAGAGCCGTATGCTCCAATTTGGCCAGATCTACCTGGGAAACCACTTCCCCTTTGTCCAGGGCATTTAACAGATTAGAAAACTCTACGTACCGGGTACCATCAATGATATCGTCCTGTACAGTTTTACCGATAATAGGCAATTTTCCATAGAAAGGTACCTGAGCGTCCACCGAATGGCAGTCCAGACAACCATTCGCACGAATAATAGAAGCTACCTGTTTTGCCCGGTCTCCCTCATACTTTTTATAATCGCTATTTCCACACGAAGACAATATCGCCGTGGCTCCCAGCAGAATAGAAAACCCTGTCAATTTATTCATCTTAATTTAAGATTTCGTTAGTAACACATTTAAATTATACTACATTTCGCTTTCTGTTACAAACATAAAAAAATATTAAAATAAAACAGTTTAAACGAATAATAGTTTTTATTTATGATTTTATAGGTTTTATTTATCACCAAAACCATTTTCACGGTTGTTGTTAAGAATAATCAGTAGATATTGAAACGTTTTAAAGAATTAATTACATAGTAAAATGGGAAAAAATAAAGGTTTGTTGATCGTACTGGGAATCGTGATTGTTTTGCTGGTAGTAGGCTACTCTTTTATAAAAGGACGCTACAATACAATAGTGACCCAGGATGAAGCTGTTAAAACAGCATGGAGTGAAGTGGAAAATCAATACCAGCGACGGTTAGACCTGATCCCGAATCTGGTCAATACTGTAAAAGGATATGCTTCACACGAACGGGAAACCCTGGAAGGAGTGATTGAAGCACGCTCCAGGGCAAGTTCGGTCAACATCAATCCGGACAACCTGACGGAAGAATCGCTGCGTGAGTTCCAGAACGCACAAAGCCAGGTAAGCAGTGCTCTCTCCCGGTTACTCGTAACAGTAGAACGATACCCGGAACTGAAAGCCAACCAGAATTTTCTGGAATTACAGGCCCAACTGGAAGGAACAGAGAACCGGATTACAGTAGCCCGTCAACGTTTTAACGAAGCGGCCCAACAATATAATACATATATCCGGACATTCCCGACCAACATCATGGCCAGTTTATTCGGATTCAGGCCTAAGGCATACTTTACTGCAGAGTCAGGGGCTGAACGGGCTCCTACAGTTGAGTTTTAATAAAACAAAATTGAATGAAGCAACCATACGTGATCATACAACAGCTAAAAAGAGTAAAAGGAACAGGTTTCTTCCTTTTACTCCTTTTGCTATGTTCTTTTTCCTCCCTCCGGGCAGCCGGGTATTCGGTCGAAACAGTCCCGAATGTCCGTCTCCAGAACCGTTACAATTATGTAAGCAACCCGGACGGGATCATCAACCAGTCCGATGTAAGCCGGATCAATTCCATCCTGCGTTCACTGGAGGATAGTCTTAGTATAGAAGTAGCTGTAGTGGCTATTGAAGACATTGGAAATAACGAAGCACGTATGTTTGCCACAGAACTCTTCCGGCACTGGGGGATCGGGAAACGGGCGGACGACAATGGACTACTCATTCTCCTGATTACAGGAGCTGCTCAACGTTCAGTGATATTTGAAACCGGATATGGGCTGGAAGGTGTATTACCGGATGCCATTTGTTTCCGTTTGCAACAGCAATACATGATCCCGGACATGCGGCAGGGAAATTTCAGCACAGGTATGGTTAAGGGGGTAGAAGCGGTGGCAGATTATCTGAAGGCCAGCGACTACGAACGGGTAGACATGGTAGGAACATCAGGAGGGCAGGCCGGTGAAGACTTTCCGCTTATTTTATTATTTGTTGTACTCTTTTTCCCGGTTTCCCTTATGGTATTTGCCTTACTGGCTAATTCATGGAAACACCGTAAAAGAAAATGTCCGAATTGTGGGAAAAAGACCTTTTCCTATGTCCGGACAGAAACCGTACAGGCAGCCACTGTCCGTTCCATGGGAGTCGCAGAAGATGTTTACATCTGCTCGAATTGTGGCTACACGGAACGAAAACGAAAAGACATCAACCGTTTAAGTGGCGGAGGTGGCCTGGGAGGTCCTATTATTCTTGGCAGAGGTGGTAGTTTTGGAGGAGGACGTTCCGGAGGAGGTTTCGGAGGCGGGGGCTCATTCGGAGGAGGACGTTCCGGCGGCGGAGGTTCAATCAGCCGGTTCTGACCACCGGGCTTTTCTAAAAAACCTTTAAACAGACTCAGGAAAGATTCTCAGGGAACCGGTTCGTTCTATTTTTTCATTAGATTTGTATTTAATTAGTTACAAATCCCTGATTATCTATGTGTACCATGAAGACAAATATACATCTCCCTTGCAAAATCCTATTTTTAGCTTTCATTATATGTGTTTTTTCCTGGCAGCCTCAATCGGCCAGCAGTAAAGACTTTACAGTAAAGACCATCCCAAATGTCCGCTTACAAAATCACACCAATCACGTCAGTAATCCGGACCGGATCCTCACCCAGAGCGACGTAGACCGTATCAATGAGTTACTGAATAAACTGGAAAACAGCACCAGTATTGAAGTGGCAGTAGTCGCTGTCCATAGTATTGGATACAACGATGCCCGGAGTTTTGCCACCGAACTGTTCAACCACTGGGGAATCGGAAAGAAAGAAGATGATAATGGGTTGTTGATCCAATTGGTCACTGAGCCGGTTCAACGATCGGTTGTCTTTGAGATAGGCTATGGATTGGAAGGTGTTTTGCCGGACATCCTCTGTTTCCAGATACAACAAAATCACATGATCGGGGATCTGAAAAGTGGGAATTACAGTGCCGGTATAGTAAAAGGGGTGGAAGCGGTAGTAGACTATCTGCTGGCCAGTGACTATGAACGTGTGGCGATGTATCCTCCCTCTGCCTTACAAACCCAAAATACCGGGAAGGAAAACCGGGGTGTTATTATTTTACTGCTTGCGATCTCATTTATTCTTATCCTGTTAGTCATAGTTGCCTATATAAAATCACGCAAGACACACCAGTGCCCCGAATGTAAAAACTACCGTTGTTACAAAGTAAAAGAGATCAAACGCTTCACCACAAAAGTGATGAATGTAAGACATACCATCTACTTGTGTAACATTTGTGGATATACAAAAACGGAAGAATATACATATCCTATCAGCCATACGATTTATAGCTCCTGTGACGAACCTGATCCCCACTATAGAAGATCCTCTTCCCATCACAGATCCTCTTATTCCGGCAGATCCTCCGGTAGTCGTTCCTCCTCCGGCAGTTCCTCTTCGTCCGGTAGCAGATCTTCCTCCGGCTCTTCCGGCAGTAGTCGTTCCGGAGGTAGTTCCTATGGAGGAGGCCGTTCGGGCGGCGGTGGGTCCATCAGCCGCTTTTAAGTCCCCATTCCAATACTCTTTTTAACGCCGCCCAGTAGTATTTCAGGCTGTACATAGTAACTTTTCCGGCTAAAAAATTATGGGTCCTTCGTAAGAATACTACTGGAATATGAAAAAAAGAAGTTTATAGGATTACCCGGTAAAGATCACAAAATCCCCATACGATACCCTGTGCTTTAGCAACATCTACACGCCCTGTTTGTCCATTATCAGACTTTTTGGTTTCTCCGGGCTTCTTTCATTTTGTCAATTGAACTTTCTCTGGCGGCTGTTTTCCGGGATGTTGTAAAGAAAGATTTCAAATAATTGCTTCTCACGAAGTTCATTTTTTTCACTTTGTCAGCGGTTCATAGAAATCTACTAACAGTTGAAGACCAAAGGAAAAACTTAGATAGTGAAGATCTGAAATGTGGGAAATAAAAGACCAGCTTTTCCCGACAAAAGGATAGTTTGCTAAAGAATATCCTGATAGAGCAACCAGCAGAAAAAAGGTCCTTTTTTTGACTTTTCCGGGGCTTTTTTTGCTATTTGGAAAGGTCTGGGAAGGATAATAAAACGAGAACGCCGTGTCTTCGCAACGAGTAGGCCTAATGAATGGTACGAGAACGCCTTCTCTTTACAACGAGTAGGGCTACTCTTTTCACTGACAAGGCTTACTCGTTTTACTGAGTAGACCGTACTAAAATAAAGACCTTTTCTAAACCTCCGGGTGTAGGAAGAGAGAGAGATTTTATAATCAATGAAAAAGAATCAAATAGCCAGCAAAAGAGACAAATAAATATCAAAAAGATAAAAGGAAATACTCAGTTGGACCATGTTCTCAGGTTTATCCATGGCATACTTCTTTAAGGTCATTTTAACGTTATATTCCTAACAAACATAACAGATTACCTTGTAAAATCCAAATGAATACAGTAAATTTGCATTCGCAATAAAAACAGGGATAACAAATGCTTAATAAAATAAAGGCGCTGCTACAGGAAGTAGAAGAGATGAAAGCAGCCAATGCGGAGGAATTAGAGGCTTTACGGATTAAATACCTGAGTAAAAAGGGAGAGATATCCGCACTGATGAACGATTTCCGCCATGTTGCTGCCGATCAGAAACGGGAAGTAGGGAAATACCTGAATGAACTGAAAGAGAAGACCCAGAACCGGATCAATGAACTGAAAGAGGAGTTTTCGAATATACAGACAGTTAATGATGATATCGACCTGACCCGGACAGCCTATCCGGTTCCTTTAGGGACACGCCATCCGCTTTCCATCGTAAAAAAAGAGATCTGCGACATCTTCGGACGCCTGGGATTCAGTATCGCTGAAGGTCCGGAAATTGAAGATGACTGGCATGTGTTCTCGGCTTTGAACTTTGCGGACGATCATCCGGCACGCGATATGCAGGATACCTTTTTTATTGGCCATAATCCTGAGATACTGCTACGTACGCATACCTCTTCGGTTCAGGTTCGTGTCATGGAGAAACAGCAGCCTCCTATCCGTATTATTTGTCCCGGACGGGTATACCGCCACGAAGCTATTTCGTATCGTGCACATTGCTTTTTCCATCAGGTAGAAGCTTTATATATAGATAAAGATGTTTCTTTTGCCGACCTGAAACAGGCTCTGTTGTTTTTTGCAAAAGAGATGTTTGGCCCGGAAACAAAAATAAGACTGCGTCCCTCCTATTTTCCATTTACAGAGCCTTCGACCGAAATGGATATATCCTGTAACCTTTGCGGAGGTAAAGGATGTCCGTTCTGTAAACACACCGGCTGGGTGGAGATTCTGGGATGTGGTATGGTTCATCCGAATGTACTTGACAATTGTGATATCGACAGTAAAGTATATTCAGGGTATGCGCTGGGCATGGGTATTGAACGAATAACAAACCTAAAATATCAAGTAAAGGACTTACGCTTATTCTCGGAAAACGACGTTCGTTTCCTGAGGCAGTTTGAGTCCGCCAATTAGATTGTAGACCTAAAAATCATTACCATCTCCCCCGGGTAATTAACCGGCCCGGGGGAAAACACATAGGAGACAAGGTATGATACAGGTTTTATTCTTATTAGCAGGAGGCGCTATCGGTACCGGATGCAGATATGTTTTATCCCTCTGGGTTCACCGGCTGATGGAGCATCCGTTTCCTTTTGGGATCCTTTCCGTCAATGTGTTAGGTTCTTTCCTGATCGGATTTTGCTGGAGCCTGTCTGAACAGTTCTCCTTCTCTTCCACCATGAAATTATTCCTCTTTACTGGTTTTTTCGGAGGATTTACAACTTTTTCTTCTTTTACGCTGGATACTATGAACCTGATGAAAACCGGAGATTACAAATTAGCAATAACTAATATACTGGCCAGTAATATTCTGGGATTGTTCGCTGTATTAGCGGGTTACTTCCTGGGAAAGCACACAGCCGGTATGATTAAATAGTTGGAATATGACAAAAAAAGAACGCTACGAAGGGGTTCTTAACTGGTTTAAAGCCAATGTCCCCGTAGCCGAAACAGAATTACATTATAACGACCCTTACCAGTTATTAATAGCAGTGATCCTCTCCGCCCAGTGCACGGATAAGCGTGTAAATATGATCACTCCCGCTTTGTATGAAGCCTTCCCTACCCCGGAAGTGCTTGCGGCCTCTACCCCGGAAGTAGTATTTGAATACATCCGGAGTGTTTCTTATCCGAATAATAAATCCAAACATCTGGTAGGGATGGCGCAAATGCTGGTCAACGAATTTCAATGTAAAGTTCCTTCAGATATTGACCAGTTGTTGAAATTGCCGGGAGTGGGACGAAAAACGGCCAATGTAGTGATTTCCGTTGCATTCGATAAACCGGCTATGGCTGTAGATACACATGTCTTCCGGGTATCCAACCGGCTGGGTCTGACCGATAATAGTAAGAGTCCCCTGGAAACGGAACGGGAACTTGTTAAACATATTCCGGAAAACCTTTTGGCAATCGCCCATCATTGGTTAATTTTACATGGAAGATACATCTGCCTGGCCAGACGTCCCCGGTGCGAAGCCTGCGGTTTGCAGCCCTGGTGCAAATATTTCCGGAAGGCGGGAAAAAAAGATAAATGAAAGAATATGGAAAAGAAATAATCAGTTGCCTGCTTGCCCTGGTAATAGCAGGGGGAGCCATCTGGTTCTTTACCCGTTCGCTACAGGCAGAAAGGGATAATGAACCGGCAGATCTGTATGAGCTGATTCCTTCCGATCCCGCTATGATCATCCGGGTCAACCGGATAGAGATGTTTAATGAACAACTGGAGAAATTTCCCATACTACACAATAGCGTTTTAAAAGAGATTCCGGAGATATATTTTTCTCTTCTGCGGCATCAGCCAAAAATGCAGCAGGTACAGATTTCACTTCATCCTCAGGGAGTCTTGTTTGCTGCGACTATCCACCCAAAACAACAAAAAGAGCTAAAGAAAAAGATACTGCCCGCACTATTTCCGGCTTATGCGCCCGTTATTCAGGAAAAATATGGGATTCCGGTCTATTACCTGAGTGAACCTACAAATTCTTTTTTCGGTTACTTTGAGATAGAAGGGGGCTGGATAGGGAGTTATAGCCGGAAATTACTGGAAGAAACACTCCGTCAATATATTACGGGGAAAGGCCATCCCGGTATTCCGGCTGTGACTATCCGGAATGCGATGGATGCGAATTCACCCGTCAACCTGCTCATAAAAAAAGAGGATCTGGGTATTATTGAAAAACCAGGACTATCTTTGGCGGATGAGGTTCCCTGGATGGGGAGTGATCTGCTTTTCACTAAAAATAATATGTGTCTTTTCACAGTCTTCTCCCCCGCTTTCGCACCTTCCTATTCACCGGATAGTATAGCGTTTATCCTTACAGAGAAGATCAGCCGGGAATTTCCTTCACACTCCTTTTCTTATCAGTTAGAAGCTGAGGGAGATCACTATTATTATACCGGATGCATCTCAATCCCTACGGAAGATCCAGCACAAGACCATCATACGCAAAATGAACATGCGGAGGAAGTTGCCGGTCCAACCCCGCATGAAGACCTATCCGGTGACTCATGTGAGTGAGCCATGCTTCTGTTGGAGAGATCCGCCGGATTTGTTCCAATGCTTCATCAACTCCCTGATGCGAAATGTGTTTCCCATATTTCAGTGCATTTATGACCAGTACATCCAGACCGGCCAGTTTCGGATATTCCTCTTCGGGAATGGTTTTCAGATCAGTAAGATATGCCATATTTCCTATCCGGAATCCGACAATAGGTAACCGGGCATGCATCAGACGGATAGGAATAATTTCCACACCTCGTATATAAAAAGGAGCCAGACCAATTGGATGAAGAGTTAATTCCGGCACACCCGGATATTTATTTTCCCGGAATACATACGGAATACGGGTACGAACCGCCTCAACCACATTCTCTTCGGCATATACATCCATTCCGGCAGCATAGCTAAACCGCCGGATATCATCCAGACCACCGACATGATCGTAATGTTCATGTGTTAAAAGTATGACATCCAGATGGGTAACATGGGCCCTTAACATCTGGTAACGGAAATCAGGCCCACAATCTATCAGAATAGACAAACCTTCTGTTTCAACCAGCAAAGAAGCACGCAGGCGGTTATCCCGTGGATCAAGACTGGTGCAGACCTCGCAATCACAGCCAATTTCAGGAACACCGGTGGAAGTACCGGTACCCAGAAAAGTAAGTTTCATTATACAATATATTTAACCTCCGGTATCAATTCTATTCCAAACAGTTCTGCAACTCCTGTACGAATACTCTCTGCTACCAGGGCAATCTCATCGCCCGTTGCTCCTCCCAGATTCACTAAGACAAGCGCCTGTTTCTCATAGACACCCACTGCACCATGGGTTTTGCCTTTAAAACCGCATTGCTCAATCAACCATCCGGCCGGGATTTTTCGTCTGCCGTCCGGTAACGGATAGGAGGGAATATCCGGATAAGTAACTTTCAAACGCTCATAATGTTCATTTTCTACCATTGGATTGGTAAAGAAACTGCCAGCATTCCCCAATTCCCGGGGTTCCGGTAACTTTTGTTGCCGGATACGGATCACAGCCTCCCGTATTTTTTTCAGGTTTATCTCCGTTTCTCCGGCCAGTTCCTGGCGCAGGTTGCCATAATCCAGCCGGTATTCCGGCTCTTTACTCAACAGGAGGTTTAGATAAGTAACTATATGAGGATCGTTGTGTTCGTTCTTAAAATAGCTGTTACGGTAGCTATATTCACATTCATCACAGGTGAATATCCGTTTTTCAAATGTGATCTGGTTATAGGTTTCCACACTCCGGACAACCTCCGCAATCTCCATTCCATACGCACCAATATTCTGGACAGCTGCCGCCCCGGCCTCCCCGGGAATATAGGATAGGTTTTCAATTCCGCCATATCCCTGTTGTACCGCAAAAGCCACCACATCATCCCATTGTTCGGCAGCCCCTATACGCAGGGAGACTTCCCGTTCATTTTCGTTGGTTATTGTAATGCCTTTGATATTGGAGTGAAGAATAATCCCATCATAATCGTTCAGGAATAACAGGTTACTACCACTTCCAATATGAAGGGAGAGACACTCCTGAAAGTATTCATCCCGCAGGATCTTCTGTAATTCTTCTTCAGTATCATACTCCATAAACCAGCGGGTTTTAACCGGCAAACCAAATGTATTATGAGAAAGAAGGGAATAATTTTGTTCGATCTTCATCTGTTTCTTATTTATAAAACAAAGGTAATGAATTTTGTTCTTCCATTCCCATAAACTACCCCCGTTAAAAACAGAGGGGACAGGAAGATATGCTTTTCCGGTTGGCTTATAAGGTACGCTGATGTCATTAGCCCCATACAACAGATCAGACAAGGCAGATTTTTGACATTTATTTGTAAATATAAGCGCCCGAATGTGTAAAAAACACAGAAATAAAGTAGGTCATATCATATCTTTTTCCTATATTTGTAAACAGATTACAAACAATGAGCACAAATATTTTAGTGTCCCGGAGGCTCTCGGATAATTTTTCGCCTCTGAGTGAACAAGCGATTAGAGAATTGAGCGCCATTCTAATACGCAAAGAGTTAAAGAAAAATCAGGTATATTTAGAAGAGGGTGGCGTACATTCACACATTATCTATATAGATGATGGGTTATTAAGGTTTTACTATTTCAGAAAGAAAAAAGAGATCACCGTTCATTTCGGAGAAGGTAACTCTTTTGCTATCTGTGATGAAAGTTTCTTCAAACAAAACCGTTCTCATCTGACAGTAACAGCATTAGAAGATACGGTTGTATATGAATTACCCCGGGAAGCCTTTTTAAAATTAGTAGAACAATATCCTGAATTTGAAACATTCTACCGGAGGATACTGGAAAAACTTTTACTGGAATCACGCAGTAAAATCAGTTCCTTCCGTCACGAAAATGCACAGGAACGGTATATAAGCCTGATGAGGGATCGTCCGGGCCTCTTAAACCGTGTCCGGTTAGACTATATAGCGTCGTATCTTTTAATGACTAAAGAGACACTTAGCCGGATCAGATCGGGACTTTTTGCCTCGTCCAATTGATATAGATCAATTATTTTGGCGATTTTGAAAGTTTTTACATAAAATAGACAACAGGAAATTTATATAACTACGATATTTGTAGCAGAGTAAAGGTGTAAGACTTTTTTTATGATTAGTTAAGCGATAACCATACTTACCTTAACTA
>JAJQES010000463.1 GCA_021201565.1 Tannerellaceae bacterium | reverse complement strand
ATGCGGTCCCCGATCAAGTCGGGGAACAATTATTTTTTAATTCTTACTTCTTAACTTCTCACTTCTTATTTTATCTTCGTAATAAACTCTTCGGGAAGTGTGGGCATGGCTCCGTGCCGGGTACATACGAAAGCGGAGACATCTACTGCCAACTGATGTGCCTCGGGAACCGGCATCCCTTTCAGGATAGCAGCACAAAAAGCTGCTGTAAATGAATCGCCTGCTCCTACTGTGTCTGCAACTTCTACCGTAGGTGTTTTTACAAAGGAGATTACTCCGGGCGTAAAGACATAACTCCCATTGATCCCACAGGTCAGGATCAACATTTTGAGATTGTATTTTGCCAGCAAAATCCAGCATTTATCTTCAAGGTCAATTCCCGGATAACCAAACATACGGCTGACAAGGACAAGCTCTTCGTCATTGATCTTCAAAATATTACATTTCTCAAAAGAGTTACACAGAATTTCTTTGGTATAAAAAGATTGCCGCAGGTTGATGTCAAAGATTTTACAGATATCATCACCTTCCGGCATAGTATCCAGAAACTTATTGATTGTTTCCCGGGATACGATGCTCCGTTGGGCCAGTGACCCAAAGCAAACAGCACGTGTATTCCGTGCGATCTCTTCAAGCCCGGATGTAAACGGGATATTATCCCAGGCTACATTTTCTTTGATCTCATAACAGGGAACACCTGCCGCATCAAGCTCTACCTGTACGGTTCCTGTAGGATAAGGCACTTGCTCAATCTGGCAATTGAGAGCCTTTCCGTGAAAATTACTCAGGATCTCATGGCCCAGCGGATCATCCCCCACAGCACTTACTACCCGGCTGTTATATCCGAACTGTGACATGTGATAAGCAAAGTTTGCCGGGGCGCCTCCTATCTTTTTCCCTTCCGGAAACATATCCCACAGGGCTTCCCCCATTCCTACTATGATATTTTTCATAAACTATATTTTAAGTAGTTGGTAGTTAGTAGTTGGTAGTTAGTAGAAATAGTATTAAAGCTACTAACTACTATCTACCAGCTACTAACTACTTTGATTATTTTTTAATTTTCCCGGAAACCAGTAACAGATAAAGGACGCCTATTGAAATGATGATCACGGCACCAATCTGTGACCCCATGGTGTCGGAGGCGAATCCCATAACAGGGGGAAATACGGCTCCGCCGAAAATACCCATCATCATCAGGCCGGATATCTCATTCTTTTTATCCGGACGGTGCAAGAGTGCCTGTGACAAAAGAATAGGAAAAATATTGGAATTTCCGAAGCCGACCAATGCGATAGCTACATAGATCCACATCAATGAATCAAAAATAAACAATCCCAACATAGAGAGGGCCATACATACGGCACTCACAATAAAGAATTTTTTGGCAGAGAAACGTGCCAGTACAAATGTGCCGGTAAAACAACCCAGCGTCCGGAACAGAAAATAGATTGCTGTCGCAACTCCTGCGGCTTCGGTCGTCATTCCCAAACGTTCAATCAGGATTTTAGGGGCCGTTACATTCACTCCCACGTCAATTCCCACATGGCAGAATATACCGAGGAAAGAGAGAAGAACTATTTTATCGCCCAACAAAGCAAAACACTGTGCAAAGGTTGAATTCCCGCCTTTCTCATCGTTTTCACGGATTTTTGTCATCCCTAATGCAAGGATAGCAAGGACAGCAATCACCAAAAACAAAGGAAAAAGCAACATCCAGTTGTCAAATTGTAAAGCGGCCCTTCCGGCAATCAGCGGAGCGATAAAAGAGGCAATGGCTTTGACAAATTGTCCAAAAGTCAGTGAACTCGCCAGCTTATCTCCGCTTACAATATTGGAAAGGAGGGGATTCAGGGACACCTGCATAATGGTATTGCCTATTCCCAACAGCGAAAAGGCGACCAACATGCCGGTATACGAGTAATGTATAGTAGGTACCAAAAGGGCCAGTGCAGTTACAACTAAACTAATCAATACGGTTTTACGGCGGCCGATTTTATTCATCAGCATACCCGTTGGTACTGAAAATACGAGAAACCAGAAAAATACCATCGAGGGAAACAGGTTGGCCATCGTATCCGTCAGGTCAAAATCGGCTTTGACATAGTTGGTCGCAATGCCTACCAGGTCTACAAACCCCATTACAAAGAAACTGAGCATTATGGGGAGCAGTTTCAGGTATATGTTTTTATTTTCTTTCATAATTTTAGAAGTTAAGAAATTCAGAAGTTATATATTTTTACTGATTCTACGTCAAAATCTCCTCCTTTGGAATAGAAACTCAGGCGGTTATAGGGTTCTTCGGGGAAAACAAGATTTGTCATCACGAATTTTCCATCACCTGCGAAACATTCAATGGAGCATTTATCCACGAATATACGCAATTTATAAGTATCTGCTTTCTCTACCGGAGCATACGTTATGGCGGGGAAGTCTTTGCTGAAATCAACCAGTCCGCTTTTAGTACGGTCCATATAGAAACGTTTTTCCGGTAAATTATAATACAGATCCACATGGTCTCCTTTTTCGTTGAATAATGTGAAACCAAATACTTCTGCCGAACTGTTCCGGAAATCAATTTCCAATTCATAAGCGCCTTCATTTTCTTCCAGGATAGAATCAATATGATAGGGTTTACTACGGTCAACAACTATTGCCGGATGAGTTTTCTCACTTTTGCGAAGTTGTTTCAGTTCTTCCACCGGTTCATTGATCAGATAACTCTCGTTCTGTTGACGGTATAATTTCAGTTCACGGGGTACTGAATTGGCTGAACGGTATTGTTTAGTAGGGACCTGATTGGCATATTGCCAGTTACTCATCCAGGCAATCGCAATTTTACGGTTATCCGGTGCGTTCGACCAGGTGATTGTTGCGTAGTGGTCTTTTCCCCAGTCCATCCATTTGACTGTTTCAGGTTTGGATTCACAGGTAAAAACAGAACCATCAAATTCACCGGTGAAGTATTGAGTGGCCGACCCCCCAAAAATACCACCGGGATTGATATTAAGCAATAATACCCATTTTGTTTTACCGGGTTGGTCTTCTATTTCCATCTCAAACAGATCGGGACATTCCCATACACCGCCGTGATTACCATACCCTTCACCGAAAGAACTTTCATACTTCCAGTCTAACAGGTTTTCCGAAGAATAAAGTTGCACTTCCTGACCGGCTGCAATTACCATGATCCATTTTTCAGAGGGTGTATGATAAAATACATTGGGGTCACGGAAGTCGGGAATATCCGCACTGACTACCGGGTTCTTATCATATTTTTTAAAGGTCCGCCCCTGATCGGTACTATAAGCAATACTCTGTGTCTGTTCCTTTCCGGCAGAGGTGTAAAAAGCAATCATCGCATTTTTACCAAATCCGGCAGTATTCTGCGTATCAATGATACAATTTCCGGAAAAGACGGTTCCCAGTTCATCCGGCATAATCGCAACCTCCAGATGTTCCCAATGAATGAAATCTTTTGTTACCGCATGCCCCCAGTGCATATTTTCCCATATAGAACCGTAAGGATTGTACTGGTAATATAAATGATATTCTCCGTCCAGATAGACCAGTCCGTTGGGGTCATTCATCCATCCGTATAACGGGGTAAAGTGATAAAGAGGGCGGAATGTCTCCCGGTTGGAAGCATCGTATGTATCCGATAAGGTGATCTGTTCCCATACTACAGGATGGGGATGGGTAATCTCAACGGTCAGGTCCTTCTGTCCAATATCTAACAAATAAGGAACATAATAATCGACTGTCTGTTGTGCCAGGCGGATCTGCATCGGCCTATTATTTCCATTCATATCTTTTACCCATACTGTACTCTCTTCCGCCTGTTCTTCGATAGGCAGGAGGAGGTATTTTTGCGGGTGGCTGATATGAATGACAGCCTGGTTTTCCGAACGGTGCTCCATCGTCAGTTTTTGGGGGGATGGTTGACAGGATAACAAAACAAGTAACAATTGACAACTGATAATTGACAATGTAAAGATAAAACTTTTCTTCAGAGATGTGTTCTTTTTTCTCATGGTATGATATATTCTTTTGTAACAAAGGTAGGAGGAAAACCATCCTACCTTCTGTCACATTTGTTTCAGATACTGTTATTTTTGTTACATCCGCTTACCAACCGTAGTTTTGTTCATATAACTTCTTACTGAAGTTGATCTGGTTCTTCGGTACAGGGAAATATTCATCACGGTTTTTGGTGAAACGGGCTTCACTCATGTAGCTGCCCCGGCGGGTCTTTTCGACTTCAAAATAGGTATTTACTGTTTCTGCCGCGATGCCCCAGCGCACAAGGTCAAAGAAGCGTACTCCTTCCTGCGAAAACTCCAGGCGTCTTTCCCATTGCAATGCCTGACGGGCAAATGATTGTGTCCATGCCGGACTATTCACACCCGGTTGATAGGGGGCAATCACAAATTGTCCGGTCGGGTCGCCCTGGATATCTACCAGCCGGCCTGTACTGGCAGCCGCACGGGTACGGAGGGAGTTAATCAACGGAAGAGCTTCGGCATGTCTGTTGAGCTCAATCAGGGCTTCGGCACGCCATAGAACCACATCTGCATACCGGATAATGTCCCGGTTTTTAGAGCTTGACATGAAAGGAGCCGCCTGGGCAAAACAGGGACAGGTAGGGAGGACTACTTCTTTCAGGGACATAAAACAGCCGTAGGTTTGCGGATCACGGATCCAGGAGGAGTCCGGGATAAAAGCCGGCGCATATTTATAAGGGGCACCCGGAATAGCAACCGTATGGTTCAGTCGTGGGTCAATATTGTTTTCTAACAGGTCATCACTATTTAACAGGCTTTTTTGATTGAATGTGTCAAACAAAGGCAACCCGTTTTCATCCGTCCGGAATGCATTGACCATATTCTGCGAGGGTTGATGGAATCCGCAACAGCAATATTCTGTATTCATCGGATAATTGAGCATCGCTCCCCAGTCCAGGCGTCCCCGCAGCGTTCCGTCGTTTAATGAATGCTGGATAGCAAAGATAGATTCTACACCGTTTTCGGTTTCACACAGGAAATTTTCCGCGAAATCACCCGCAAGGCTATATTGCCCTTCCAGTTCCTCACACAGTTTAACCACTTCTTCCAGCTTGCTTGGATTGATATCGATCACTTCATGTTTATCATTCTGCTCATAAGCAGCATACAACAAGGCTTTGGCCAGATAAGCTTTGGCCATATTACCATTCGCACGTCCTACCTCACTTTGCCGGGCCGGTAAGGTTTCGGCGGCAAAACGGAACTCGTCAATAAGTAGTTCCCACATCTGCTGATCCGTATAAACGGTATTGGATATATTGATATAATTATCAAGTTCCTCCTCTTCGTCTACAAAAGGAATTTTTTTAAACAGGATCTTTAATTCAAAATAAAAGTGCGCACGCAGGAAGCGCATCTCAGCTTCGCGGATCTCCTTTAAGGGAAATTCTGCCTCAGTTAATTTTTTCAGGCGGCGCAACGCGTCATTGGCGCGGGCAATAGAAATGTAACCGGAATACCAGCGATAATCCAGGTAATCCAGGTCTTCTGTCATATATACAAACGTTTCCATGGTATTAAAGTATCCGGCATCACCTGCTCCGGCACCTCCTTTATAGGAATCACCACTACGCAGGTCACCATAAGGCCATGGTGAATGTAATCCATCCTGATAATTGTAATTACCCAGGGCAGCGTAGGCTGCGATTACCATCTTTTCCGCCTGTTCAGCACCATCCACATCATCGGGTTCGGCCAAACCTTTGGGTACTTCGTCCAGAAATGCATCACATGCACTCAGGGTAAACAGCAGGGATAAAAGAAGAGTGATATAGTTATATGTTTTCATATTTGTATCGTATTTGGAAAGATTAATGACTGAATTAGAAAGAAACATGGATACCCAATGTGAATGAACGGGGTACCGGATAAGCCAGATTAGGAGTTTCAGGATCGGCCCCTGTAAAGGCATTATCACCCCATGATTTTTTAATAGTGAACAAATTTTGTCCGGACAGGAAAACACGGGCATGTTGTATGTGTGCACTTTTGATAATAGTGGCAGGAATCCGGTAACCGATTTCAAGATTAGCCAGTTTCAGAAAAGAGGTATTCTCTACAAAGTAATCCGAACGACGTTGTTCATTATTCACGTCACTGGCAGATACGGCCGGTATGGATGTATTCCGGTTGTCAGGTCTCCAGCCGTCCAGTAAGCGGGTTCCGTAATTCTGTCCGCCAAAGAATCCGAAGAAGTCAGTAAATCCTTTAAGGTTATTGTAAGTCAATGACCCTACCTGGCCATTCCAGAACAGCGCCAGATCAAAATTTCTCCAGCTGGCCGACAGATTTAACCCGTAGAGGAAATCCGGGTCTTCCACGCCCAACCAGGTACGGTCTTCGTCGTTGATCTTATCATCTCCATTCAGATTCCGGTAACGGATACGGCCTACTCCTTTTCCCGGCTGATCTACATGATTATCAACTTCAGCCTGGCTCTGGAATAATCCATTTGTTACATATCCGAAGATAGAGTTCAGCGGGCGGCCTAAAATCGTCTGGTCATTCCCATTACCGGGATAGGAGTTGATCACATCTTCCGGCAATTTGGTGATCTTATTTTTATAAGTGGCTATATTACCTGTTATACTGAGGTCTACTTCACCGATCCGTTGATTGTAGGAAAGCATAAATTCAAATCCGTAGTTTTCCATGCTGGCACCATTGACAAACCGTTTGCCACCATACCCGATCGTAGCGATATAAGGAGGATTTACCAGAATGTCGTTTGTCTTTTTGAAAAAGTAATCAAATGAACCGACAAATTTCTGGTTGAAGAGTCCGAAATCCACTCCTGCATTGTGTTGGGTAGTGGCTTCCCATCTCAGGTTTTCATTGGCACGCTGTGTACGGATAAAACCGGAAGCTAAACTGCCCTGTTCGGTGCCGGCGATGTCATAGGCTGTTCCATAATCACGGTCCCAGGTCGGATCGGTATAATAGATGGCCTGATACAACCCGTAAGAAGCGTAGTTTTCAATCTCCTGGTTTCCGGTTTTACCCCAACCGTAACGCAGTTTCAGATCGGAAACCGCTTTTTCTTTTACTGTTTCAAAGAAGGCTTCTTCACTGATACGCCATCCCAGGGAGAAAGCAGGGAAAGTTCCCCAGCGGTTATTCCGTCCGAAACGGGAGGAACCGTCACGACGCAGAGTGAAAGAGGCCAGGTATCTGTTTGCATAATTGTAGTTGATCTTTCCGAAGAAGGAGGATAAGGCATAGGAGGTTGCATTTCCACCATTCCGGAAATTGGTTTCTCCGGCATCCAGATACATATAATCAGAACTTTCCATCAGGAAACCATCCCGGCCGGCTGACATCTGTTCTAACGAATATTTCAGCATCTCCTGACCGATCAGAAGATCAAAATTATGTTTCCCCCAATCAAATTTGTAAGACAATGTATTACTCAACACCCAGTTGCCTCCGTAATTAGCATCCTGGTCCAGGTAAGCCGTATCATCCGACAGATAACCGGAAGTATAGGATTTCTGCATATTCCTTTTCCAGTATCCGGTATAGTCTAACCCTAATTTGGAACGGAACACTAAGTTTTTAATAATCTCTACGTCAAGGAAAATATCTCCGAACAGCCGTACAATATCTTCACGGTTGTCTTTATTATCTTCGATCAGGCGCACCGGGTTCTGGCGGTCACTCATGTTATTACCGGGTCCCCCCCAGCTACCATCCAGTGCATATACCGGTACCAATGGTTGAATGTTACGGGCTCCTTCCTGTAATTCACCTGCATTCAGGATCGAACTACGTGTTTTGGAGATAGAAAGATTTTCACCGATAGTCACCCGGTCATTGAACAACTTATAGTCACTATTGATACGGGCTGTGATCCGGTTGAAGTAAGTACCTTTTACTGTTCCGTTATTCCCATAATAATCGAGGGAAAAGAGCGCGCGTCCTTTCTCTGTTCCGGTGGTAACAGTCGCATTGTAATTCTGGGTAAACCCTACCCGGCTGATCTCTTTAATCCAGTCAGTGTCGGATGCTTTCATCACCTCCTCTCCACCTACTGACAGATAGTCGGGCAGTATAATTTTATGTAAGACCGGATTACCTGCGGAATTGTATCCCCAGTCGTAGGTATAATCACTGTAAACCGCATTCGTGGAGGGTGTAGTCAGATCGCCGTCATTGATCGCGGCATACCATTTAGCACATCCCAGTTGTTCGGAATTTAAAAGCGACAAGGAACGCTGCCAGTTCTGCACCGTCAAAGAAGAACGGAACTCTACGTTGGTTCCTCCGGCTTTTGCTTTTTTAGTAGTGATAATGATCACCCCATTGGCAGCACGTGAGCCATAGATAGAAGCAGCCGAAGCGTCTTTCAATACCTGGATGGATTCAATATCCGAAGTGGCGATTTCATTCATAGAACGAGTACTGGGTACACCGTCAATAATGTAAAGAGGTTTGCTGTTCCCCAAAGTAGAAACACCCCGGATCTTTACATCCACATCCCCGTCAGGTTGCCCGGTATTGGTGATATGGATACCCGGTACACGTCCCTGGAGGGATTGAATGGCGTTACTGTTATTCAGTGTCTGGATCTCATCCATCTTTACAACAGCCACCGCTCCGGTCAGGTCTGCCTTTTTCTGGGTGGAATAACCGGTCACCACCACTTCATCAATAAGCAGCGTATTTTCCACCATCTCAATGATCATTTGTGGTTGAGCCGTTAATTTAAGAGTAGTATATCCGATATAAGAGATACTTAATTCAGCACCTTCCGGTACATCCAGTGTAAAATTACCGTCAAAATCGGTAATGGTTCCATTTGTTGTTCCGGTTTCTACGATCGAAGCTCCGATCACCGGTTCACCATCTGTTTGAGATAAGATGGTACCTGATACTTTGATCTGTTGTGCGTACATCAAAGAAGGTACCATCAACAGAACAAGAAAAAATAAACTGAAATAGATCTTAGATTTACCCATGATTTGGTATTCAGATTTAAAGATTAATATTGTAGATTTACTTTCACTCACCGAAGTGTGACAGCAAATGTAAAGGGGGGTTAAAAAAAGGCATAAGATTTTTGGTTCAAAGAGTAAGACATTTGTTACAAGCCTGATAAATAGCGGGGAATACTAAATTTGATACCTAAATAAGGTATCATTTATTTTATTAATTTGTATAAAGCGGAGAAAAAATTATTTAGAAGTAGGTGAGTGTCTAAAAAATAACAGAAGAGCATGCAAACGGACGCAAAAAACGCAGAAATTTTATTTTCAACAAACGCACCAGTTCCCCGACTTGATCGGGGATCGCATAAGAGCCGGCTGCTTCGACTATTTATTTGTAACTAAGATCTGTTCTCTTGCGGTCCCCGATCAAGTCGGGGAACTGGTGCGTTTGTTTCTTTCTCTATTAGTTATGAACATAGGTTCCGATATTTTCACCGGACATTACTTTTTTGAGATTTCCGTTGGTGTCCATATCAAATACGATAATTGGGAGGTTGTTTTCTTTACACATGGTAGTAGCTGTTAAGTCCATCACTTTTAATCCGCGCGTATAAATTTCGTCGTAAGTTATATCTGTAAACTTAACGGCGTTCGGATCTTTTTCCGGATCGGCGGTATAAATACCATCTACCCGGGTTCCTTTTAGCATCACATCAGCTTCGATTTCAATACCCCGGAGAGAGGATCCGGTGTCGGTTGTAAAGAACGGGTTTCCGGTACCACCGGACATGATCACGACATTTCCCTCTTCGAGTAGTTCGATGGCTCTCCATTTGTTATAGAATTCTCCGACCGGTTCCATCCGGATAGCAGTTAATACACGGGCTTTTACCCCTATGGCTGTCAGGGCTGAACTTAATGCCAGACTATTGATTACAGTCGCCAGCATTCCCATCTGGTCACCTTTTACCCGGTCAAACCCTTTAGAGGCTCCACTCAGCCCACGGAAAATATTTCCACCACCGATTACAATACCGATCTGTACGCCCATCTCTGCAATTTCTTTGATCTGTTCTGCATATTCATTAAGACGTACTTCGTCAATACCATACGATTTACCACCCATCAGGGATTCACCACTTAGTTTTAAAAGAATTCTTTTGTATTTGGCCATATCTATTTGATTTTGTTTTTACAAAAGTAATTTATTCTCTGTTTAATTGAGTGCATTTACAATTGGTTTTTATTCATTCTTTTACAGCTACCTCACAAAACGAAACTGACTTCTTTGAAGGCATACCGGGTCCGTTTACCGGATTTTTCTTCCAGGATCAGATGCCCGGTAGGCTCTATCGTATGAATGCAGGCTTCAAATAGCCGGCCGGCTTCCCGGAAGGGGTGGTAACCACTCCCCCGGAACAGACGTTCCATATAGGTATGGCTGATCTCCTCTTCCTTCCCCTGCAAAAGATCCAGATAATATCCGTAAAACCGTTGGAGAAATTGGTGAAGAATCTCTTCAAGATCATAGGTAATTCCTGTGATTTGCTTTAAGGAGACCGGATTGGGAGCGTCGCTGCGAAAGACTTCCTGGTTGACGTTAATACCAATCCCCAGAATAGAGCGATAGATAGAAGCTCCGGTCAGGTCATTCTCGATTAGCATCCCACAAATTTTCTTCTCTTTCCAGTAAATATCATTGGGCCATTTGATAGTGATATCTTCTACATACCGGCTCAATGCTTCCCGGACGCTTAAAGCAGCTATCCGGGAAATAATAAACTGACGGTTAGCCGGAACAACACCGGGAGAGATGAATGTACTGAACAGGAGATTTTGTCCTGCATCAGATTCCCAGCTATTTCCAGGCTGCCCGCGTCCGGCTGTCTGGAAACCAGCCATTACTACACTTCCTTCCGGAAGGGGATGCTCCGATAAGTACTCCCGGAGATAAGAACTGGTAGAAGTTGTTTCCGGAATCTTAATGATCCGGGGGCTATCCACGATGTTCATCTGTTTCGTCTTTATATTGTTCCCGGACCTGTTTAGGTAATTTGGCAATCACCTCACAATAGGAATGCCAGATCCAATACTTAATTTCTTTATCAGACATATCCCTTTCCAGATAGATCCCATTCCAGTACTTCTTATTAAAATGATAGGCTGGTTCTACTGCAGAATAATGGTCCCGCAACTTCTCTGTATGTTCCGTATTACATTTGACGGCGACATACGGTTCTTCCGCATGCAGAGCCAGTAACAGGAACATTTTATTTTCGACTTTAAAGACCAGCGATACATCATCAAAAGGGAATGACTCTGTTACATTTTTCAGGGTCAGGCAATATTCTCTTGCTTCTTCTACATTCATAATTCTAATACCTTCTTTTCACAGGTGCATAAAAAGCATCTTCCAGATGATCTATTTCAAACAGTTCTCCCTCTTTTTTAAGTGTAATAATATCAAAGCGGACCGGCAAATCCCATTTGAAATAACGGACATAGGCATTGGCTGCGGCTACTAACCGGTTTATTTTGGTACGGTTAACAGCTTCTTCGGGTTCTGTAAGGAAATCGCCCGAACGGCTTTTTACTTCTACAATCACCAGTTCATCCTCTGTCCGGGCTACAATATCGAGTTCATAGTGACCCCAATGCCAATTGATATGGAGTATACTATATCCTTTCCGGATCAAATATTGACGGGCTAACTGTTCTCCTTTTCTGCCTATGTCGTGTTTTTCTGCCATCTGTTCTCAGCGCTTTTCACAAATATAGCCATTTTCTTTTTTATTTACCGTTTGACCTTTATATTTGCACATTATGGGACAACATAAGAAAAACAGCAAACCACAGACGGCCGGAACACGGGCAAATAAGGTGACCTTCATGATGAATGATGAAGAGTATAAGACTGTGGAACGCTATCTGGAAAAATATAAGATCTCTAATAAGTCCCGTTGGTACAGAGAGACTATTTTATCCCATGTACTCAAAACGCTGGAAGAGGATTATCCTACATTATTCAAGGAAACAGAAATGCGAAGATGAATTTGCTCAATGATGAATACTTTATGCGCCAGGCCCTCGCCGAAGCCCGGATGGCAGCAGCGGAAGGAGAAGTTCCGGTAGGGGCGGTTGTTGTATGTAACAACCGGATCATTGCACGGGCTCATAATCAAACCGAACGGCTGAACGACCCGACCGCACATGCGGAAATGCTGGCGATTACAGCGGCAGTTTCCGTATTGGGAGCAAAATACCTGACCGGATGCAGCTTGTATGTGACCGTAGAACCATGTATCATGTGTGCCGGTGCCATCGGATGGTCCCAACTCAGTAAAATCGTATATGGTGCCAGTGATGAGAAAAGAGGATACCAGCTATATGCTCCCCGCGCTTTTCACCCGAAAGCAGAAGTGGTCCGGGGTGTTTTAGAAGAAGAGTGTGCAGCCGAAATGGTTACATTCTTCCGGCAGAAAAGATAAAAGCCGGTGTCAACCGGCTTTCTCTTTATTTTATTTCTTCATATTCTACATACTCCCCTTCGTCCTTTTCAATGATCTTTTTACGGGGCGGAGCTTTATATTGGGTCTGTCCCTGCCGGGAAGATCCACCTGTCTGATTTTGTCTACGTCTCTGTTGATTACTTCCACTTCCCAAAAAGATACGGCGGAACAGGCTGAGCACTGAAAATCCCAGTAACAGTCCTATAA
>JAJQES010000389.1 GCA_021201565.1 Tannerellaceae bacterium | reverse complement strand
TTATAAAAGATGAATTAATAAACGTGATCAAAGGGGGTAGCCTTGTTTACATCTATGCCGAGAACGATGAATACGTAAATAAAAGTAATATCGTATCCGGCAACAGTTTTTTTAGCTAAAAGAATACAACTTAACCAATGAATAATAAAAGAAGCCCGCAAAGATAATCTTTGCGGGCTTCCGTTTTTATAACCACCGGGAAGTTTTATTTCTTACGCAGCAATAAAGAGCGGGCCACCTGATCATCCCATGCAACCATTAACTCCCGGAAATCCGGATAAAGATCCGGTGTAATCGTGGTTGTATCCAGGGTTAATTTACGGGTTACGGTCGCAGTTGCTCCTTCCTGTTGGAGACTATACTCATAACTTCCCGCTTTATTCTTCACAGATGGGAAGGGATTTGTCTGGATCAACAGTTCCATTCCATCGGGAATCTCTACCGTATATACATTATATTCTCCTGCACCATAGAGAAGAGAGAGGGTTTTCTCCCGGGTACTGTTATAGGACTGGAACCCTTGTTTCCGGATATCGGCTTTTCCCTCCGGTAAGGTCAACAACAGATAACCGGAAGGCAGTTCCTGCATCTTCAACGTTTCGGCTGTTTCGCTCCATATCTTATCCGGAAAGGGTTCCGGGAACTGTACTTCTGTTAATTTCTTTACGGTCCGCGCAGCACTTTGCACCTCTTTACCGGAAATACGCAATTGAAAAGTAGCAGGTTCCTGGTAACCAAACGCCGGATAATTCATTTTTCCTTTGATTCCTTTGATGGAAACATTCCGGGCAGGATACAGATCCCCATAGATACATACCGGTGAAACCCCTTTTCCGGTAACACTCAGGGGGAAACCATTCACAACCACAAACAATTCCTTCACAGCACTTAATCCCAGAGCTCCGTCCGGTGCCTCCGCCTGATAGGCAGCCCAGAGGGTAGGTGCATATTCCAATGCCGATAAAAGAGTATAAAGCATATTCGCCTTTTCGGCAGCAGTCGCATACGCAGAGGCTGTGACTTCATCCAGAGGCCGCAACCGGTAACCGGTTTCCTGCAAAGAAAGAGGAGACAGGTCCAGTTTGTCATACACATACTCCAGCACCGCACTGATCTTTCCCTCTTCATCCTTTACATGTTCTGTCAACGCCTCTGCAAATGTGAGGAACTGTAAGCGGTCCTGCGAAGGATTGAACTGGGCAAACAAAGAAGCCAACGCTTCTTCCTCTGTCCGCCAGGTGGAAGCAGCCAGAAAAGGGACATCCCCGTTTGCCGTCCATACCCGGGGTGCCTGGGAAGCAGCCGGTAAGTCACGGAATACCCATTTCACCGTCTTCTTTCCTTCTGTTGTATCAGTCTGTGGAACCGCTTTCACCTGTGCCAGATGAGAATGCAGGGATTTGCTCTGCGGAACGGAAATAGAAATGGTATATTCTTTTACCGGGGACGTTTGCTCAATTTCCTCAAAGATATCCAATTCCGTCAGGTATCCGGGTTTGGTTAGTACCGAATAATCCAGATAAATCGTTGCTCCCAATTCCAGCCCGGTATGCACGATCACCAGTTCTTTCAGATGATTATGGCCAGGCGCATTCGCTGCCCGGCGGGGCAACACTTCTACAAACGCATTTTCCGGAGTCTCTATAATCGTACCGTCTACCTGCCGGGTATACGAATGATGGATCTTCACTTCCTGGTATTGTGGATTATATACCACAAAACTTTCTCCATACGTCCGGTTCATAGCCGTATGGGTAAAAAGAGTCAATTCCATCGAATATCTGTATTCCTGGCTACCATCCGGATTCAGTGTATATGCTTTGGATAAAGTCCGGTATTCTGCCTCCGGTGCTGCCTGCACAGCAGACGAAAAAAGGAGGCCCAGGAAGAGTATTACATTATATATAGATATGTTTTTCATCTGTTTACTTTTTTACAACCCAATAATTACCAAATTCTTTATGCTTATTGACAGCCGTACGGAATCCCTCCCAGTCAGCAGCCTCATATACCCGTTTCTTTAACGCCAGTTGTTGTGTCAAACGTATTTTCGATCCGGTTTGTGAAAGAGATCCGTTGAAATCGGCTGCTTCCGAAGCAAACGAGTCTGTACGCCCCCCTTCTGTTAAACGGTATCCTTTGGGAAGGTCCATTTCTTCCGTTAGTTCAACCAAACGGGAACAGGCATCTTTAAAGCCATATTTCCGCGTTTCCAACGAAGTATCTATCCGTAAATGACTCATCACCTGCGCATACAGATTATTCATAACCAAAGGTTTAAACACCATTTCACCGGAGGTTGCCAACGCATATCCCGGAATCTCATACTGGAAAGTGATCCGGACCGGGCCTGCCATATAGTTTTTAGGATCTTTTCCATAGTCTACCTTCACTATACGGGCTTTCGGCGAAACCGCCAGCAATTGGTTTTCCAGTTGATTAGTCCACTCTACCTGCCATCCCTGGGTAAACATACGACGGATGTTCGCATCCGATTGCCCTTCAGCGGTAATGGTGAAACTTCCTTTTAGATTTCCCTTTTCATCGAGTTTGTTTTTCGCATGAATGCGCACATAGTGATTTTCCGGCGCAGACACAGGAGTCAGACACAAGTCCGACCCTTCCGGCACTCCGGGCAGATAATGCTGTTGTTGTTCCGCGCTGCTCCACAGTTCACGCACAAACGGTACCCAGGTCGGATCCAAAGGCATATAGGTTCCATTCGCTAACTTTACCACCGCCACACAGTGGTTGAAATGGTCGGCCGGAATCTCTTCCACCCGGCTGCCTGCCATCGTCATGGCCGGATAGGCTTCAAAACCTGCCATTCGCAGGAATGAGATCAGGGTTCCCGCAATATCTTTACAGACACCGCAACGGTCTGTATAATTCATTTTGGTATTATGGAGTGTAAACCCTTCTCCTTCCCCCATCGAGATCCCGGAATAACGAATGTTATCGGCCACCCAATGAGTCAAGACTTCAATCTTCTCCATCTCCGTTTTCTTGCCCCGGACCAGTTCATCCACTTTCTTCTGCGCATCGGGCCAGGCGTGAAAACTATCATATTCCTCATTCACATTATGGAACCAAAGGGATTTATCCCGCCATTCAGGGGTAGAGGACATAAACAGTTTAGGAGCGGCATCAAACAGGTCTACCATATTCGGCTCACGCTCAAACGGAACGGTATTTTCCATCACAAAGGAATAGACCTTCCGGTCATCCTGATACCGCATAGCAGACTGGCAGGTTCCATGATAAAACTGGAATTGTAATTCCTTCTCCATAGGAAGAGAGACCATATAGGTCTTCCGGACAGTCGGATAATTCACCCAGAAAGGCACAATATCGTAAAAATGTCCCCGCATCGGAGGAATAAAGCGTGAATCATCGTCCTGCAGGCTATTCAGGAGTGCATAGGTAAAGCCTTTCTTATCAATCTCATATTCCACCACATCACCAGGTTCCAACCGGCCTACCTGTAACATGATCTCACGGGCTCCCCAATAAATGGCACGGGCCGGCGCGGCATAATCACACGCCTGCGTGACATCCAGATTCACCACATCCCCATTGGCACGGTAAATAGTCGCCCATTTGAATTTGGCAAAAGCCGTCAGCGGATCATATTCATACTTCACAATCCGGTGCGCCAAAGCTCCTTTCCAGGTTTGCACCCGCAATTTCTTATACACAGTAAATGAGCCTGACCCGGTAGGGTCTACCTTCACATGAATACTATCTGCCAACACCACACAATCGGCATCCGGATATTCCGGAAAAATTTGCATCGTCGGGTCTACCGGCAATGCACAACTTTCATCTTCCTGCGAATAGACTGTCAGGAAACAACTCAGAAAGAGTAGTAACAACTGTTTTTTGTTCATATACTAAAATTAGAGGTTATTCATTCTGGACCAGATTGAGAATCTTTTAACACATCCACAAAGATAATAAAAAGGGAAACGGGAATCCGACAAATCTGCCGGAACTTTTTTAGCTCTTAACGATCAAATGCGCAACAAATTCCGGTACAAAGTCCCGGACACTTCCCAAATATCGCCTTCTCACGAAGTTAATAAAAGACAAATAGACAAAGAATAAGAACCATCCGGCAAGATACGAATCACCACACAGGGATATTCATTTACAAAATGAAACCAAACAAACATATTCAGCATTCAAAAAGCCAGAACAAAATCAACACACCATTCATTGAATCCGGGAAAAGAGAAGATGAGAATAACTAAAAAGCCTACTTATTGAAAGAAGGACTACCCTGTTCCCCGCGAAGGCGGGGACCGCACCAGAACAGACCTGAGTTACAATATAAAAAATGTCATAATATAAAAAATGATAGAGGCTGCTTTTATGCGATCCCCGCCTTCGCGGGGAACAGAGACAGACTATTTGAGGAATCCAGTATTATTTTTACAGGGAACCAGTACTATTTTAGTCTGGAAACAGGGCTTTAGTAGATAAAAATCCTATTGGACGGAGGTAAAAGGACTATTACCGGGCAACCTGAAACGACTCCATTCTCTTATAATATGTACCCGGACAGGTGCCTGAATCGCTCCCGGTATCCGGACGAATTGAGCTGTACAGCTCAGCACAACGAGATATAGAAGCGGATGAAACGGGATGCAGGAGTCGAAAGATTAAGCTGTACAGCTCAATTTGTCAACAGGCAGGACTTGTGAAACCTGGTCTTTGTAGCCGTTTTTATTAGGTACTGTTGAAAAAACGGCAAATGTACAGGGATAGTTCTCCGTATTAAGTCCCGGAGGGACGGCTTATGTTAGCCCAGGACAACGCCCAGTGTTGGTCAGAAGATTTTAAGTCCCGGAGGGACTTACCCGTTCTGCCATCCCGGGAAACTGGGTTAGTCTGCTATGAAAAGGGCCTGATGGACGACTGGGGTACGGACGCCTGGTTTTAATTCGCCGTTGATAATAAACAGGGAATTGTCCTGCATGACCATGCCGGCGCCGGCACGGGCGGCTTGTCCGGAGGGTTCGCTCCATTGCCAGGTTTTATGTTCAATATCATACAGATAGATCCGGCTGTTGAACTGGTACCACTCTATGGGGTGTCTCATATAGGAATTCATTTCTTCCAGGATGCCGTTTACCTGTTCTTCTTCCCCACTCTCTTCTGCCTGTTGTAACAATATCTTAAAGTTGAGTGCCCGGGAAAAGACCGGATAGTTGACTCCTCCGGCAAACACAAGCTGATGCTGTCCATAGAAGAAGGCGGATCCCCCGGTAAATGTCAGGGGAGTAGGTTCCGGAGAGGTAAAACCGGTTTCTTTCTCCCATATACCTGTAAGCGAATCATATTTCCACAGATCGGTAGCTACTTCTGCCGGGGTAGTTCCGGAAAGGGGAGAAAATCCACTTCCCAGATATAGGAGATATGTATCCGGAAAAGAGTGAGCAGCCAATACGGGTTGCACGCGTCCATGACCGGGAAAAGCGGGAAGGGTCTCCCAACCGTCGCCCGTTTGCAAATCCAGTAGCCAGACCCGGTTGGAGGGAGTTCCGTTTTCATTTCCTCCGGCTACTATTACTTTTCCATCCACATACGTAGCCGCCATATTGTCCAGCGTTACAGGAAGAGAAGGAAGAGGTTCCTGCCGGATGGTTTGTGTTTCTTCTTCCCAGTAAAGGCGGCAGACGTCCGGGAAGGAGCAGGTTTCATCGGTTCCACCTATGCAAATGATTCCATGGGGTGTGGAAACAGTGGCTCCATAAGCGACCGGCCGGGAAAGTTCTCCGGCTGGTTGCCAGCCATGGGAGGTCTTTTTTTCAAGATCCAGCCAGTAAACAAATGAGTAAAAGACTTTTCTACCTCCTTCATACGGGGGTTTATCCGGAAAGTTGCACCCTCCGGCTACTATCAGTTTGTTGTTGTGTATTCCGGCAAAGGGGGCAGATACACCTGTAAATGGCATACCACCGGGGCCCGGTAAATCCGGTAAAGTGTTCCAGTTTATTTGCATATTAGTTGTTTCATTAGAAGTTATACGACAAGCTACCGGTATAAACAGACAGCTGATTAACATATAATACAGGATATATCTCATCTTTATTCTATTTTTATTCTGAATGTGGAGGCGGGCAAACCTTCCCGGTTGACCAGATTGGCCCGGGTAAAAGGTTGCCATCCGTACCGGACCCATTCCGGGGCCTTAACTTCCGGACACGTCAGGAGGAGCCGGTCCTGTTCCATAGTGACGTTTGCCGGATAAAAAAAACCATCCCGCCCGGCCACTTCAAAGGTACGGGGAGTTTCTCCGTCTGAAGTTCGCAATCCATCCCCATAGTTAAAAGAAAGAGAAATGTGGCCTTCCATACGGTTCGCCTGCCGGATCAGCGGTCCGGAAGGAACCAGGGAGGAATATCCATATTCCTGGTGAAGGGCCCACCGTGCCAGCCGCTCTCCGATCTCCTTTTTGTAGACGGGATGCACATCCAGTGAATCGCCTTTATCATGGCTGACGACCATCCCGGTACGTTCCACGGTTTCCATCAGCCTGCGCTGGCTATCGCGGAAATGGGGCCAGGTAGGACGGTTGATCCCGGAAAGTTGTACATAATAGAAAGGAAGAGGTTCCTTCCAGGCTTCCCGCCAACTCTTTACCAATAACGGAAAGAGTTGTTCATGGACTTCTATATTATGGGCGTTACTTTCTCCCTGATACCAGATGACACCTTTTACCGGGTACCCGGCCAGAGGACGAATCCCTGTTTCAAACAGATATACGGGTTCATAGGGATGCCGCTGTAAGGGAGGAGCCGCAGCCCCTATGTTTTGTGCAGCCCGTTCCCGGACCCAGGGTTGAATAAAGTCATTGTGTAACCAATTATGTAAAATATCCGTATATTCAAATTCAAGGGTTTTGCGGTCTATCCAGGCTTCGGTGGGGGATCCGCCTACCGCATTGAGGATTAATCCAACCGGAACGCCTAAGCTATCCGCCAACATAATCCCAAAGGCGAACGCGACAGCAGAAAAGGCCTCTATTGTTTGCGGAGTGGCTATCTGCCAGCCGTCAGTATGGTAATAGGATAAATTCCGGACAGACTCTAACGCGTCCGCAGGCCATTCGACCGCATGGGTTTCCCATTTGGGATGCATCTGGTAGAGACGCACGGCTGAAGAGGATCCGGCAGCCTGTCTATACAGGGATTGTTCTTCCGGGGCTGCCTGGTCTACCCGGAATGCCATATTGGATTGTCCGGAACAGAGCCATACTTCTCCTGCTACCAGGTCTGAAAACTGGTAAGAGCCGGAGGGTGAAGAGAGGGTCATCCGGTATTTCTTTCCGGTCTCTAATGGAGGAATCCGGAATTCAAAGCGGCCATCTTCTCCCGCGATGACCTGGGCTTCGTACTCATTCAGGGTCAATTTCACCTTTTCACCCCGGTTGGCTATTCCCTGTACACAAACAGGGTGTTCCCGCTGGACCACCATACGGTCTGACCAGATAGCGGGGAGTTGCAATCCTCCATAATCGCCTGTCAGGGCCGCATAGACCTCTTTTGCCAGGATCTCTGCTCCTTCCCGGTTGGGATGAAGCCCATCCGGTAGCAGGCCGGGACGTTCATATAACCGGGGATGCAGATCGACCAGTGGTACGTTTGCTACTTCTGCTACGGTTTCAATGGCCTGCCGGATCTCCCAAAACCAGTCGCGTGTGCCGGATAGAAAGCGGGGATGGCGATGGGATATAGGGGTCAGCAGACAGATCCGGATCTCTACCCGGGGGTTTACTTCCCGGAAGGAGTGAATCAACCGCAGGTAATCAGGAATAAATTCGTCCCGGTAAGCAGGCCAGTTCCGGGGATCGGTATCGTTCAGGCCCAGGTGAATCACAACTATATCCGGTTGGAAAGCCAAAGCGTCCCGGTATTCCGGTTGCGCTGTATAGGGCCGGTGGCCTTTTGCCAGTAAAGTAGCCCCGCTCTTTCCGAAGTTCCGCACCAGATAGTTCTCTCCCAACAATTGTTGTAACCGGGCCGGATAGCTATACAGGTCCCGCTCCTCTATTCCCGCTCCATAGGTTACGCTGTTTCCTACACAGGCGACCCTGATGGGTTGACCCAGTAAGCCGGACATCCCTCCTATCCATAAAAAAAGAACCAGGTATCCTTTCATTCCTTCCACTGTTTATCCGGTGAATAGATCACATTTTCCAACGCTTTATTCCCATCCGGGGTTACCAGGACAAAGGTAAACATCCATTTCTGTAACCGGACTTCGGGGGTCTGGAACTTCCCGGCCGGTAATTTGAGGAACACTTTGTTCCATCCTTTTTTCAACACCAGTGGGATAGGTTCACGGGCGACCGCATTTTCATTTCCCAAAGGAATCTCATTGGAACGGATGGTATGGGTAGCTGTCCAGACTGGTGGCCGGATCTCCTCTTCATTCAACCAGATCCGGCTTCCCCGGTAATCCCAGGTGCCGGGCCGCGGAGGTAAATCGGCTTCCGAACGTCCATAATTCTGGAATTCTATCAGGGCACCTGCGGTTTGCTCCACCGGTGAATGGATCCAGGTCCAGGCATAGGCGGTATGTTCTTCCTGCGGATCTTCGTAAAAAGCAGGTACCATCTTTCCCCAGACATGCCGCAGATAGATACCGGCCCCACTCACTTCATGGGTTTGATAGGTGTTGCCTCCATATTTATAGGTGGTCCGTTCTTCGTGTTCCGGCGGGAATACGACGGAAAGATCGCCCCGGTTCGGGAAGGCATCTGTAATCCGCCAGTGCACTTGTGTCTGCCGCACATAGCCGAACGGGAACCCGTTAAAACAGTGTTCTTTATGCCAGAGCAGGCGCTCTTCAAACTCACAGAAAGAACGGTATCCCTCACTTCCGGCCGGATCCAGCAGACAGCCGGCCCGGTCCATATACTCAGGTTGTCCACCCCGCCAGCTACGTTCGGCCAGAGTCAGCATGGCCGGATAGAATTCGTTCTCAAGGATCATATTCCATTCAGGCTCTATCATCCGGTCGTACCAAAGGGCCAGAATGGCTCCTGCATATTCATGGCTTCCCTGTTGTTGTCCGGCGATGTTGCTTTTATAAAGCGCGACAATATCGGCAAAGGTATCGTAATGGTTGATATAATGCAGCCGGGAATCGATCACCGGAATACCGGGATGAGGTTTCCCCCTGTAGCTCCATAAATGCAACATATCTATTTCGCCCGCCTCAAAGGGCCAGCCGGGATTCCAGGCAATGACTTTCTTTCCTTTCCCCCGGATACAGGCCACCATTTCGGGAACGAAGGTGGGATTAGTAAAAGTGACTTCATCGGTTCCGATATGAAACCAGGGAACTTCTTCAAACAGGTCACAGGCCTCTTCTACCAATTGTTTCAGAATAGCCATCCCCTGCGGGCTTTGCATATCATACCCAAACGTCCTGACAAAGGATTCGCTATGTCCGGGCATATCCAATTCGGGAATGAGGGTCACCTGGTGGGCTTTGCAAAAACGAACCAGTTCCCGGGCCTCTTCCTGAGTATAGAATTGTCCGGCCATCCGGGTCATATTCTGTGGTTCATTCAATTGGGGAAACAGTTTACTTTCCAGGCGCCACGCCTGGTTTTCGGACAAATGCCAGTGAAATGTATTTATCTTATAGCGCGCAAGTTGTTGTATTTCTTTCTTTAATTCTTCCAGTGAGATATAACTACGGCCTGTATCCTGCATAAACCCACGTATCCGGAACGCCGGCCAGTCGGTAATCCGGCAGCCTGCTACCTGTATGCCTGCCTCCCCGGCCCGGGCCAGCTGGCGGAGGGTCTGAAAGGCATAAAACACTCCGGTTTCTGTCTCTGCCTCTATCTCTATCCGGTCTTGCTTCACCTGTAACCGGTAGGCTTCCGCGGAATTTACGGGCACTTCCGGCAAAAAGGGTGCGACCTTTACGGATAAAGGGTGGCCCTTTTTTTCAGTTGGGTGCACCGGTATTCCGGCATCCCCGGCCCACTCTCTGCAAAGTGATTCCTCTATCCCTTCTGTTTGTAACCAAAGAGAGGGAAAAGTATAGAGGGCCTGCTCCCACTCTACCTGTTGCGGATAAGGCAACAGGGGCCGGAGAGCATACAGGAGGGATGGACTGAGGAGAGAAACAAACAGTATGTATAGAAACAAACGTTTCATGGAAGCAGGTCTTTTAGTTTCACTGCCTGAAACACCATGTGGGCCGTACTGCTTTCATAGAGAATCCCTACCGTTTCAGGATCTATGAGGGAAAGACAGGAATACCCCCAGTTCTCTTCTTCATCCAGTAAGACCTGATATTCCCGGGGCCAGGTGACTCCTTTGTCGGTACTGGCTTTGAGGGTAATATGGGTCCGACCTTTGGTGGTGTCCGGATTGGAAAACAACAGGATCTCTTTTCCGGTCACGTTCTCATGGGCTTTGATAGCAATCAGGCTGGCCATACAGACAGGCTCACGCAGGGCGCTCCGGCTGGAAACATGTTCTTCCCAGGTCTTCCCCAGATCCTTTGTAACAGATACGGCCCGGCTACCGCCCCGGTTGTCCCGCATATTCAGCATCAGGACTCCCGGTTCCACTTCTGCCACCTGGGCTTCTGTGGTATTGGAACGGGCTGCCTGATGAATGTGCCAGGTGGTTCCCCGGTCTTTGCTGTACATAACACCTGCATGGGGGATCCGCTCTGCGTCAATAAACTGCACCGGGAAGACCAGGGTACCATCCTGCATGGTAATACCCCGCCCCGGACCCTGTAACAGGAAGTACCAGGAGGGATCTTTTACCTGTGAAGTAATATTGATGGGTTCACTCCAGGTTTGCCCGTCGTCATCACTTCTGACCAGCATGAGCTGGGCGGTTTCTCCCGGATCCATCCCCGGCAGGGAGTTAAACCAGGCACGTCCGTTGCCCATGCCATGGGTCCAGGCTGCGATTATCCAGAGGGTTCCGGTGACTTCATCGACCAGGATAGCCGGATCGCCGACTCCATTCTGGGCATGGGGAAGACCTCCATACTCTCCAAAAGACATGGCGATCCGCATCGGTTCCCAGGTTTGCCCTTTATCTGTACTGCGGCTAACGCCTATATCGACCTGTTCCTGTAAATCGACGCTACTGTTATAACGCACATCATATACGCCCAATAAAGTACCCTGGTTAGTAGTCACCAGACCGGGTATCCGGTAGGCAGCCGACCCATCGTCCCAGGCATGGCGGACGCCAATCCCCAGCCGGCGGATAGCCGGTTGAACGCCCCCCCCTATGGCAACCGGTTGACGGTTCACCTGTACGGATTCGACCTGTGCCCCGAACGTATATAATAACGATGTCTCCGGAGCGGTTTCTATACTTACCCAGAAATAGTTTATCCCTTTGACCAAAGGTTGTGAGGAACGTAAAACGACTTTCTTTCCGGGATTTACGACCTCATCCTGCCGGACTGAGTAAGAGGCGATTGCCTGGCGTGTCTTTCCCGGTGCATGGCCGGATATATAAGATACCGGTTTAAAATGGGTACCCTCCCGTGCCGGTGCTTCTACTCCACTATACCAGAAGCGAATGGACTGAAGGGCTTCTACCCCTTCTTCACTGTCCAGAAGCAGCACTACTTCATTCAGGCAATCTCCCTTGTCCGCCTCTACCCGGATTTCCAGCAACACATTATCCGTCCGGTCAATCAGAACCGGAATCTGCGGCTGCCGGACATACACCGTATCCACTGCCGCCTGTGTACAAGGCAGCAAGAAAAAGAATAAAAATAAAGATATGTATTTCATGTGTACAGATTCGTTTTATTACAAATATATGTTCTTTATTTGAAAAGATGTTCTATAAAAGTACCTGTTTCCCGGCCTGACCGGGAATCGCACCAGAACCGGCAGTTATTATTAATAGAAAGAACAAGCCTGTTCTGATGCGGTCCCCGGTCAAGCCGGGGAACAAAACCAGTTTCTTCCTTAATATCCTTAATACCCTTCTGTCTGTTCTAAAGCCGGATTGTTGGTCAGGGCATCTTCATTGATGGGCCATAACAAACGATTCTCGTTTGCCAGACTATATTTATAAATATAGGGATCACCCACCAGACGTAAGTCGTACCATCTTTTTCCTTCCAACATCAGTTCACGAAGCCGTTCCTTTAATACGGCCTCTACCGGATCTGTATCCGGAGCTCCGTATTTATTATCCGCATAAAACGCCGCATCCACATCGTTGGGATAGGCTAAGGTACTTCTGTTCGCGGCAAAGTATTCCTGTCCATACGCACGTTCACGGACCAGGTTGATCTCTGTACCGGGATCTTCGTTCAGAAGTGCTTTCGCCATAGCAAGCATCAGTAAAGCGTCGGCATACCGGTAGACGGGATAATCATTCAACAGGCTGGCAGACGAACCTCCATCCACTAAAGTTCCTTTAAATTTATTTGCGTACGGAGCTACATACGTGAACTCTCCGTCCTCATTTTTAGCATACACAGCTTTTAAAGTTGCCCTTTTCCGGAGATCACTATCGTGGTATCCTTTCTGATATATATCCGGATTGATCTGGA
Source organism: Tannerellaceae bacterium (assembly GCA_021201565.1). Classification (GTDB taxonomy): domain Bacteria; phylum Bacteroidota; class Bacteroidia; order Bacteroidales; family Tannerellaceae; genus UBA4116. The sequence goes on along the minus strand of JAJQES010000389.1, from coordinate 164 downwards.
AACGGACTAACCCCCGTAATTTTTCAGCAGCCGGCTCAGCTGCAAACGGAATCCCGTCTTCCCGGTAATAGAGGTTCATATACGAATCCTGTGGCAACAGATTCCCGGAATAACTTCCTCCTAATAACTGATATTCATCTTTTTCATTGTAAATGGTATAGATG
>JAJQES010000296.1 GCA_021201565.1 Tannerellaceae bacterium | reverse complement strand
GTAAATATACTCAGAATAAGGCTAAAGGGAGAGAGGCAACAGATGGTTGCCTCTTTTTTTGTACCCCCTAGCCCTTTAGAAGAGGAAACTTCTAAAGAAAAAAGTCCCTCATTTAGAGGGTGGAGAGGGTTGTCCATCTGGATATTATCGTTATATTTGTTTTAGGAATCCTTGATCTATTGCTTTAATTGAATACAATGAGAAAATATATACTATTCTTGTTCTTTATTATGTTAGTTCCGGAAGTTGAAGCCACACGTATTCGCCATATCGGAATCAATGAGGGTATTAATGGAAAACAGACCTATTCTATTGTCCGTGATAAAAAAGGCTTTATGTGGATCTCCACCCGTTTCGGGCTGGACCGTTACGATGGCGAAACCGTAAAGAATTATTCTTTTAATATACTGGATAGTGGGACCGTGCCTGCACGTATTGTTACGGCCATTCTGGACCGGGAATCCCAATTATGGGCCTATTCCGACCGGGGAGCCATCTACCGGTATGATGAAATCAGCGATGAATTCCGGCTTTGTTATGAGGTAGGTTCCTATACCCAAACGGTCTATTTTGACCGGAATAATCACATCTGGTATGCCAGCCAGAACCGGATGGGTACAGTTCGTGATACTATTTGCCCTATTTCCAATACCTATTTACAGCAACAGAGTGACCGGATCAAGGAGTTTCTCAACTTTGATGAAGATCATCTGCTGGCTGTTACCAATAAAGGGCTTATTATGGTCCATACAGAAACCGGAGAGATCACGGAGTTCCTTTCCAACCGGTTTCCCGGTGGATACCGTGTGGTTATTGAATCGTGTTATTTTGATGAAACCAGCCAGGAACTCTGGATAGGAACCGAAGGCAACGGCCTTTTCGTTTACCATTTGCCGGACGCTACCATCACTCCCTTTGTAGATAACCGCCTGAAACAACATACGATCCGGGAGATCACGAGCTACAAAGATTCTCTGTTGCTATTGGGAACCGAAGGACTGGGGATGTGGGTGATTGAAAAACAAGCCCGTGCGCTGGTGGATATTTACAATAGTTCGTCCGAACGCTCGAATCGCATTCACGGGGATGCTGTCTATAATATCTTTGCCGATGAACTGAGTGACCGCATCTGGGTTTCTACTTATTCCGGAGGTGTCAATGTGATTGATCTGGGAGCAAACGATTTCAGGGTCATCCGCCACGAACAGAATAATCCCCATTCTTTACTGAACGATATGGTAAGCTGTATTCTGCAGGACCGTGAAGGCGATTTATGGATTGCCACCGCCAACGGGGTCAGCCGTTGGGGGTTGAAACGGGAAGCCTGGACTCATTTTTTTGAAGGTTCCAATATCATTACCCTCTATGAAGACAGCCGGGGCGATATCTGGATTGCTGCCTTTTCACAGGGTGTCTATGTGATGGATAAAAAAGGAAATATCAAACATCATTACCAGTCTTCCGGTGACAACCGGAGCCTCGGGAGTAATTTTATTTATTCCATTTACGAAGACCCGGCAGGAAATATCTGGCTGGGAGGTAAAAAGGGACATATCTCCCGGCTGAACCGGAAAACCGGCCTGTTTGACCGTGTTCATCTTTCCCAGATCAACTATATTACCGGCTGGAAAGAGAATCATATCCTGGTGTCTACCGAGTATGGGCTCTATTCCATCCGGACCGATTCGTTGAAACAGACTCCTTCCCCTGTGAATAAACAACTGGCCAGCCAGTATGTAACCGACATCTGGCTCGAAAGTGATTCTATTGCCTGGATAGGCACCTACGGAAATAGTCTGAACAGATGCCATCTGTATAGCGGAGAGGTGGAATGTTTTGCAAAAGAGACCTCTGAGTTACGTTCCGAGATTGTGTACCGGATCCTGCCCGGAGCAGGTACTGATCTATGGTTTAGTACCGAAAACGGTATTGGGAAGATAGACCGGCATACAGGTATACAGGAGTATTATCCTGAAATTGATGGAAAGCAGGGATATATGTTCCGCCAGCTGGCCGGGATCTGTACCCGGAACGGAACTATTTTTCTCGGTTCGTATGATGGGATTGTCTGTTTTAATCCCGGGGAGATTCGTCCGGTAGATACCGAAGCCCGTCTGGTGCTGGAAGATTTTTATCTTTTCAACCGGAAAGTAAATTCTTCTGATCCGGATTCCCCTCTTACCAGTTCACTGGATAACCAGCCGGAAGTAAAACTCAACTACAAACAACATTCCTTCTCCATCGGTTTTACTGCTATTGATTTCCATGCCGGGAAGAATCACCGGTTTATGTGGAAGCTGGAAGGACAGGATGAAAATCCGGTAGGACCTGTCTATGAACGCATCGCGACTTATACCAACCTTTCCCCCGGGAACTATCTGTTCCGTTTATGGTATGTAGATGAAAACAACCGGGTGCTTGATGAAAAACGACTCCGGTTTGTCATTACACCGCCCTTCTGGAAAACTCCCTGGGCAAGGCTGGTCCTGGTGTTACTCATGGGAGTGGCGGCCTATGTGATTTATGAATATATCCTTTTCAGGATCCGGAAGAAAGAGAGTGAAGAGAAAATCAGCTTTTTTATCCATACGGCACATGATATCCGGACCCCTCTTACCCTGATAAACGGCCCTCTGAATGATCTGCTGGAAGAGATCCCGAAAGATGGAAAGAGTCTTTTCCTCTTAAAAACCATGCGGGAAAATGTCGGAAAGCTCAACCAGATGTTTTCTAAACTACTGGATTTCCAAAAGGCATACGAAACTGAATCTGAATTGTTGCTGGAAGAGATTTCGCTGACCCGTTATTTCCGCGATAAATTCAATTACTGGCATACGCCTGCTGAACGGAAACAACTGTTGTTGCAACCAGAAATTCCCGACGAAGAACTACTTGAATGGATAGACCGGGATAAACTGGATAAAATTACGGATAATCTGCTGTCCAATGCTCTGAAATATACCCCTGCGGGCGGCCGGGTAACTATCCGGTTAGACATCCTGCCGGATGAATGGATTTTAACGGTCAAAGATACCGGTATCGGAATTTCCCGTGTCGCCCGTAAAAAATTATTTGGACGGTTCTACCGGGCAGGCAATGCTATTCATACCCGGGAACCTGGTTCCGGCTTAGGGTTATTATTGGTTAAACAGTATGTGAGCAAATGCCTGGGAACCATCCGGGTAGATAGTGTGGAGAAAAAGGGTACCAGCTTCCGGATTCGTTTTCCCCGTTCACTCGAACAGCTGGCAGAACATAAGCGGATAGAGCCCGGTGAACAGGAGGAGGCAACTTTAACCGGTCACCTACCGGAGGAAGAGGATCATAGCAATCTCCGGATTCTAATTGTAGAAGACAATGATCATCTGCGTGAATACATCAAAGTCTCGCTGGAAGCATATTATACTGTCTATACGGCTGCTGACGGACGGGAAGCCTGGAAGGAGATTTTCCGGATCAATCCGGACATTGTGGTGTCTGATCTGCAAATGCCCGGTATGGATGGATTTGAACTGTGCCGGAAACTCAAAACCACGATGGAAACCTCCCATATCCCAATCATATTTCTCACCGTGATGAATGACAAACATACGGTTGCAAAGGGATTCCGGCTGGGAGTAGATGATTATATAGAGAAACCGTTTGAAACCTCCTTCCTGCGGATCAAGATCAATAATATGATCCGTAACCGGAAACTGTTACGGCAGAAATTCCTCGGGATAGATCCCCGGCAGGAGAATGACAAAGAAGAAAATGAACTCAACCGGTTGTTTATTGAAAGCGCGACTACGGCCATTGAAAAGAATATGGATAATCCTGCTTTTTCAATCAGTGAACTGACCCGTGAACTCGGAATGAGCCGTACCCTCTTATTCTCTAAGTTTAAAACGATTACCGGTTATACTCCCAATGAATATATAAAGATCGTACGTTTCAATAAAGCCATCAGTTACTTTAAAGAACGGAAATATACAATCAATGAAGTCGCCGGTATGGTCGGATTTGAAGAACCGGCTTATTTTAGTACCTGTTTTAAAAAGATTTACGGAAAAACACCTTCGGAATTTATTGAAGAAAATATAACCCCTAAGGATTAATTTATAAGAGAAATGGACGGGATTATAAACTGTCCGGAGACTGCCCTTTTACTTTTGTCATTAGTTTCTGATACCTAAAATTTAAACGAATGGACATAAGAAGAAAAATGAACATCAGTAAGAGAAGCATGCGTATGATGATAGGCCTTTTGTGGCTGGCTCTTTCTATGCAGGCGATGGAAAAACAGACACCGTTAGTTTCAAACATTTACGCGCGGGACTACCAATCCCTGAACGGGAAATGGAATTACATCATTGACCCGTTGGAAAACGGATACTATGATTACCGCCTGGAACCCTTTCAGAAAAGCGGATTCTTTGAAAACCGGAAAATGAAGCATCCCGGTGAGTTGATAGAGTATGACTTTGACACTTCGCCAGCGATGGATATTCCTTCGGACTGGAATTCAAAAGATGAAAAATTGTATGTATATGAAGGGACCGTTTGGTTTCGTCGTAATTTTACGGTACACAAAGAACCCGGTAAACGGTATGTTCTCTATTTTGGGGCGGTCAATTACGATACCAAAGTCTATGTAAACGGAAAAAAGGTCGGGGAACATATTGGTGGTTATACCCCGTTCAACTTTGATGTATCTGATGTCCTGAATGAAGGCGAAAACTTTGTGGTACTTAAAGTAGATAATAAAAGACACAAAGATGCGGTTCCAACCGTGAATATGGACTGGTGGAATTACGGAGGGATTACCCGGGATGTGTTACTCGCTGCTTTACCTGCGACCTATGTGGAAGATTACCTGATCCAATTGAAAAAAGATGAAAAGAATACCATTTCCGGCTGGTTACGTCTGAATCATGCCGTAGAAGGTGAAAAGGTGATAGTAGAGATTCCCGGCCTGAAACTAAGAAAAGAACTTGTTACCGGAGCAGGAGGGGAAGTCGCTTTTGAATACAAGGCAAAACCGGAACTCTGGACTCCGGAGGATCCCCGCCTGTATGAAGTACAGATCCGTACAGACCATGAATGTATCCATGACCGGATCGGTTTCCGTACCATTGAGACACAGGGGACCTCTATCTTACTGAATGGTAAACCCGTTTTCCTGCGTGGGATCAGTATCCATGAAGAAGCACCTTTCCGGGAGGGACGTGCCTGGTCCGAAGAAGACGCGGTAACCCTGCTTTCATGGGCGAAAGAGATGGGATGCAATTATGTACGGCTGGCTCATTATCCGCACAATGAAAAAATGGTACGCAAAGCAGAGGAAATGGGGTTAATGGTCTGGTCGGAAATCCCTGTCTACTGGACTATTTCATGGGATAATCCGGACACTTACCAAAATGCAAAGAACCAACTCCACGATATGATCTGCCGGGATAAGAACCGTTGTGCCATCGTGATCTGGTCCATAGCCAATGAAACACCTCATGGAGAAGCCCGTGATAACTTTTTGCGAAACCTGTCACAATATGCCCGTAGTATGGACAACACCCGCCTGATCAGTATGGCCATGGAAGTGACAAAAGCGCCGGATTATGTGAACCGTTTGCAGGACAATATGAACGAATATGTCGATGTGGTAAGTTTTAACCAGTATATAGGCTGGTACAGGGCTACCGTAGAAGACTGCAAAAAGATGAAATGGGATATTCCATACCAGAAACCGGTAATTATCAGTGAATTTGGCGGAGGAGCCCAGCAGGGATTATTCGGAACAAAAGAAGAACGCTGGACAGAAGAATATCAGGAGGAACTCTATATACAAAACCTGGCGATGCTGGATAAGATTGATGCCCTGGCAGGATTATCTCCGTGGATCCTGATGGATTTCAAGTCACCCCGCCGCCAGTTACCCGGTATCCAGGATTTCTATAACCGTAAAGGATTGATCTCTAAATGGGGAATCCGGAAAAAAGCATTCTATGTGATGCAGCATTATTATGAAAATAAAAAAGAACAGTATAAGTAATAAACATTCTGATAATCAGGAAGCTGTATTGTTTTATAATAAGTATGGACGGGATTATAAATGACCTGTGGACTCCCGTCTTATATTTGCTTTCAGATTTTTCTAATACTAAATTAATTTATAAACACATGCAAAAAGCAATCTTATCCGTTTTGCTGCTGATCGTCACCTTAACGGTCCATGCGCAAACTCAACGAACAATTACCGGGCAAGTGTCCGATGACCAGGGAGAACCCCTGATTGGGGTTACCGTTACCGTACCCGACCAATCTGTCGGAACCATCACCGATATAGATGGAAATTATTCCATTCTGCTTTCCGCTACTCAGCGTACACTGGTATTTTCATATATAGGATATGAAACGAAAAATGTGGAAGTAGGTTCTTCTTCTGTGATAAACGTATCCCTAAAAGATGATACTAAATTACTGAGCGAAGTAGTTGTGGTGGGTTATGGAGTACAAAAACGAAGCGATGTAACCGGCGCCGTAGTATCTATCAAACCGGGTGACCTGGAAGCGATGCCGGCTGTGAATATCGCCCAGGCCCTCCAGGGAAAACTACCGGGACTGAATGTGACCAACACTGCTTCTTCCGCCGAAGGAGATGTAAAGATCCGGGTGCGTTCCCAGAACTCCATCAATGCGGATTCAGAACCATTGGTTGTCCTGGACGGAATCGAATACAATGGATTTATTTCCGAATTGAATCCGAACGATATTGAATCTATTGAAATCCTGAAAGATGCTTCTTCAGCGGCTATTTATGGTTCCAAAGCCGCAAATGGGGTGATCCTGATTACCACTAAAAAAGGAATGAGCGGCAAAACCAGTGTTTCTTTCGGGGCAACCTTCGGGATCAGTAAAGCGATCAATCTGCCGGATATGATGGATGCCACCCAATTCTATAACTTTAAACAACAGCGTAAAGGATTTGTCAGCGCGTTTGAACAGGAACAATATGAAAAAGGAGTGAACACAGACTGGCTGAAAGAAACGTTGCAAACCGGATTCAGCCAGGAGTATAACCTTGCTATCTCCGGGGGAACTGATAAAACCCGCTTTTATGTCTCCGGAAACGCTTCCGTAGTGGATGGAATAGCGATCAATGACCAGTTCAACCGGTATTCATTCCGTGTAAATCTGGATACTGATATTACTTCCTGGCTGACGTATGGAACGTCTACTTCTTTTACCTATGCAGACCGTCCGGGAAATAAGGCCAGTATCAGTAACGCAATTAAAATGAATCCGCTTACACAACCGTATGATGAAGACGGGGTCCTTATTTTCCAGCCTAACCGGGACGACCAGAATGTGACTAATCCGCTGGAGGCTTTGAATGTACAGAAAGAAGACGTTGCCCGTGGTTTCTTATCTAATAACTATTTGCAGGTAAATTTCCCTTTTGTGAAAGGGTTGTCTTATAAACTTCTTACCGGATATGAGTACCGTACCCGTCTGATTGAGACGTATAAATCATCCGCCGATACCATGGACGGGATGAAAAAAGGGGGTGATGCCGTGGTGAACAACCAGTTCCGTCAACGCTGGTCTATTGAAAACATTCTCAACTACAACCGTGATTTCGGGAAACACACCGTTTTCCTTACCGCTGTTTACACCAGCCGTGAATCCCTCACCAAATTCCATGACATTAAGGGAAGTGGCTTTCCGGATGACTACCGTGGAACATACCAGTTTGAAAACGCGGAAACCCTGAACGCAAGTGACGAGTACACCAAACGTACCTCTCTTTCCCAGATGTTCCGTGCCAATTATAGCTACAATAGCCGTTACCTGTTTACATTTACCGTACGCCGGGACGGAGATTCCGCTTTTGGGAAAGACAATAAATATGGTATTTTCCCTTCAGTGGGGTTAGGCTGGAATATGGAACAGGAATCTTTCATACAACCGCTCGAATGGCTCGACCGCTCCAAATTACGCCTGTCGTATGGTAAAAACGGTAACCAGGCCATTGATGCCTATTCTACCATGTCAACTATCACTGAAGAATACTACCTGGACAATGACGGTAATCCGTTGACCGGGTTCTATGCCAATAAACTGGCTGACCCGACCCTGAGCTGGGAAACAACCAAACAATTGAATGTCGGATGGGATTTCTCTTTCCTGAAAGGAAGATTATACGGTTCGTTTGATGCCTTCCGGGCAAATACGTATGACCTGCTACTCAACAAAGTGATCCCGCAGATCAATGGAGTGAATTCCATCCGTCAGAATATTGGAAAAACCAAAAGCCATGGAGTGGAATTATCTCTGTCAAGTGTAAACATCCGGAAAAAAGATTTCGTCTGGACAACCGATTTCAATATTTCTCATAACAGGAATGAAATTGTGAATGTCGGTTTGTATGATGAGTTTGGCCAGCCTGCTGACAATGTAGCTAACTCCTGGTTTATCGGCCGGCCGATAAATGTCATCTATGCTTACAAGTTCGATGGAATCTGGCAGGAGACCGATGATATCCTCAATTCACACATGCCGGATGCCAAACCGGGAGATGTGCGGATCGTAGATACGGATGGGGATGGACAGATCACCCCGGATGACCGGCAAATCATCGGTCACAAAGACCCCAATTACCGCATTGGCTTAATGAACACATTGAGTTACAAAGATTTTACGTTTAGCTTCTTTATTACAGGGGTACAGGGAGTAACCCGTTATACGGAGTATATGAATACTTACTTTGAAAAAGAAAACATCCGGCAGCGTGAATGGTGGACACCTCAAAATGCGATCAATACCTATCCTGCTAACCGCGATGATTCCAACCCGTATGGTCTCAATTATTTCGGAAAGACAAACGATGCCTCTTATATCCGGCTAAATGACATTTCGCTGTCTTATCGTTTGCCTGCCAATATCTGTAACCGTTTGGGTGTAGGGCGTCTGGAACTCTTCGGGAATGTCAAAAATGTCTGCACATTTACAAGGTACGTAGGACTTGACCCGGAATTCACGGATGACTACAATGTACCGTCTACCCGTAGTTTTGTATTTGGTATCAAATTAGGACTTTAATAATTGACAAGTGATAATTGGCAATTAGAGTCGTATTTCAGAATAATTAAAGTAAATCAATCTTATGAAAAAAATAATATATTCCTTCCTTCTGTTCGCTCTCCTCTTTTCCGTGAGCGGATGTAGTGACAGTTTCCTGGATGAAGAAGCCCGGGATAAAAACTACGCGGATAATCTTTTTACCGATCTCAACGGATTTCTTTCCGCTAAGTATGCCTTATTACATACGGTCCGGCACGAACGCCGGGAACCGATCCAGTCTGCTGAACTGGGAGTGTTGTGGAAAATTGGTACCGATGTGGCCTGGGCCAATACAGAGTTATCATGGACCCGTGGGTTGAACCAGTACACCACAGCTGACCTTAATTCAACCATGCAGTTTTTGAATGGAGATGTAACGAATACTTCGGGACGTCCGGGGATCTTCCTGTTAATGTACCGGGGTATCAATTCAGCCAATATGATCATTAACCGTGCCGAAGAGCCGGGTATCGACTGGTCCGGCAGAAACGATGAAGAGAATGAAGCGATTAAAAATGAGATCATTGCGCATGCACGTTTCATACGCGGCTGGTGTTACCGCCATCTGGTAATGACCTTCGGCCCTGTCCCTTTGTCAGTGGAAGAGATCACCGGAGCCAATTACCGGGATGACTGGGACCGTGAACCGGTAGAAAAAATCCAGGCTGTTATGGAAGAAGACTGGCTGTTTGCTGAGAAATGGTTGCCGGATTATTCACAGGACGTTACAGTTCTTACCAATGCGCTGGCGCAACATTACCTGGCTGAACTTTACCTCTGGCAGGGCAAATACAGTGAAGCGGAAAGCATGGCGCGCAAAGTCTATAATAATAGCAACTACAAGTTGATCACCCAGCGTTATGGGGTAGAAAGAAACCAGGAAGGATGTCCTTTTATGGATCAGTTTAAGGATGGAAATATTTTACCTTCCGAAGGAAATACAGAAGCGTTGTGGGTGATCCCTAATACTCCGGTAGACGATACACAGGGACGTTATAATAACAGTATGCGCCGTACCTGGGTGAGTGCGTATAATAACTTAGGTGTTTCTTATTCACCGGAGTATGGCGGACGTGGAATTGGCCGTGCCGGAATTACAGCATGGGTATTCTCAATCTATGAAGACCAGGATGACCGTTTCAGTGAACATGCGATCCGTAAACAATATATCAAAGATAACGGAGAAGTCGTTATATGTGATATGACAGCTGATAAGATGACCACCAATAATAACCAATGGGCCAGCACCCGCAAATGGGACTGGACGTTCCCGGAATCCAGCCGTTGGGGAGAATCCTACCAGTATAATAACCAAACCTATCTGCGCGTAGCTGATACCTACCTGCTGCTGGCGGAAGCGTTGCACATGCAGGGCAAAAACAGTGAAACGGATGGAGCCGCCTTCTTTATCAATCTGATCCGGACCCGTTCCAATGCCACTCCGGTTTCAGCGGCAGATGTCACTTTAGACTACATTCTGGATGAGCGTGCCCGTGAACTGGTGACAGAAGAAAACCGCCGGGAAACACTGGTCAGAACCGGGAAGCTGGTGGAACGTACCCGCAAATACAACCCGGTTGCAGCCGGTACCAGAAACGGCGTCCCGGGGATCCAGGACTATCATGTGTTGCTGCCTATTCCGCAGGTAGTGATTGATGCGAATGTGGGTAAGGTGATGGAGCAGAATAAAGGGTATGAATAATAAAAACAGAAGAATATGAAAAACGTATATATACTTACTTTCTTATTGTGTGCCTGGCTGGCCGGAAGCTGCCAGCAGGAAAAATTTGATTCGGATAACAGTATCCCGGTCATCCCGGCAGTCAGTGGTAGTTTGTCCGAAGCCCCTTTTCCCTTTGGCGCGGCCGTAAATATCAGTCCGCTGAATTCCAGTGACCGGTACAAAGAAATCCTTCGCAGCGATATGTCCAGAGTCACTGCCGAAAATGCCATGAAAATGAACAACATCAGCAAAGGACATAAACAATATGACTTTACTGAAGCGGATAAAATTGTTCAGTTTGCCATAGACAACGGGCTTGAAGTGCATGGCCATACCCTATTGTGGTACAAACATACTCCTTCCTGGGTGAGCAATTTTGAAGGTAGCCGCGAGCAGTGGATTGCTATTATGAAAGAATATATACAGGATGTGGTAGGACATTTCAAAGGAAAAGTCGTATCCTGGGATGTGATCAATGAAGTGATTAACGACGATGGAGAGGTGTATATAAAAGATGGGGATAAATATAATATCTGGCTGGATAAGATCGGAGAAGAATATATTTCCCTGGCCTTCAAGTATGCCCATGAAGCCGATCCCAATGCCCTGTTGTTTTACAACGAATATGGACACGAATATAGTTCACAACGCCGTATGGGAGTTAACAACCTCGTAAAAGAACTGAAAGAGAAAAACATTCCTATTCACGGAGTGGGTATGCAGATGCATACCAACATCAACCGTTCCACTTCTGACCTGCGGAATGCGATCATGATCATGGCTGCTTCTACCCGGTTGAAAATCCATGTGTCTGAATTAGATATAGCTGTTAATCCCTCTTCCAACAAAGAGCTGGAATTGACGGATGAACTCCTCGAAAAACAACAAATACACTACCGGGAAGTGGCTAAAGCAATGAATGACCTCCCTGCGGATCAACAGTTTGGTATTACATTCTGGGGAGTATGTGACAGTAACTCATGGTTGTATGCCAATCCGGACTGGCCACTTCCTTACGACGATACGTATGCTAAAAAGCCGGCTTATGAAGGATTGTTACAAGGATTTAAAGTAAGCTATTAACCGGTGTAAAATGATGAAATATAGTAGTTTGTGTATCTGTTTGTTTTTGCTGGTCACAACCCTCTCAGCCCAAAAAGGGACATACAGAGAGGTAGAAGTAAGAAGGAACAATAAGGATAAAGAGTGGGTGACATATCCGGCGAAAACCATAGACCGTTTGCCCGGATTTAAAAAGGGGAAGGAACCAGCCGTTTCAGCGTATGGCGGCTGGAAAGCCTGGCAGAAAGAAGCCACGGGATTTTTCCGTACTGAAAAAGTGGATGGGCGCTGGTGGATCATTGATCCCCAGGGCTATCCTTTCATTCATAAAGCGGTGGTTGCGGTCAATCCGGGTAAATCCCCCAAACAACGGGAAGTATTTACAGAAAAGTATGGTAGCCGTGAGAACTGGATAAAAGAAGAAACAGCTCTGTTAAAGAAATACGGTTTTAACGGAGCGGGGGCCTGGACTGATACGGAGGTATTGAAGTTGATGGACCAGCCGCTTGTTTATACCGTGATCATTTCACCGATGGGCGCATACAGGCAGCAACACCTGAAAAAGTTTGGAGGCAAATACCAACAGGCCGGCTGGCAGGGGTACCGGTTTGATCTTGCGATGGTCTTCGATGATGAATTCGACCAGTTTGTGAAAGAAGCGATCGCGCCTATCGTACGGTATAAAGAGGATCCTTATCTGCTGGGATATTTTACAGACAATGAGCTGCCCTGGCATAATGATGCGCTTGACCGTCATCTGAACTACCTGGCCAAAGATGAACAGGGATATATCGCAGCTAAAAAATGGCTGGACGAACGGAAAGGATTTGATGCCTCCCCGGCGGATGTGACAGAGGAAGACCGTATGGCTTTTATCGGATTTTATTTCGATACCTATATGCGGAAAGTAACCACTGCGCTGCGGGAAGCGGATCCGACCCATCTGTATCTCGGATGC
>JAJQES010000064.1 GCA_021201565.1 Tannerellaceae bacterium | reverse complement strand
ATTTTGTTTCCATAAATTTACTTTTTTAAGGTTTAAAACCAGGATCTCCTTTTCCTCGGAATAAATGTTTCCTCCCATCATTTAAATGATAATGACTAATATTAGGACCTTTTATTTAGAGGTCGCCAACCGATATAATCTCTATAAAATCTGCTATAAACCAGAAATTCTACTTATATCATAAAATCCTTAAATACTTATTAGTTAATTGAAGTTCCTTCAATTTGTCATAATTGAAATCCAACCGTCCCTGATTGTTCCGGATAACCGGTAAGACCTGAAATAGCGTTTTTGTAGAAGTTTGCTGATTTCCCAATAAATCAGATCCCTGCATAAAGATATTATTCTCTATTAAAACCTCTCCGGAAAACACACAATCAAAAAAATGGAAAAATCCATGGAATATATTATTTCTCATAATAAATGGTTTCTTATTGTGAGGGCCAATCTCACACAAAACCCAATTTTTCACAATATTTCCCTCAAACACAAACCCTTCCGGAAACCATCCATTAAAAAGATACAGATTCTCAATTACACAATTCCGTATTTCGACTTTTCCTTTATGAACACGAAAAGATAAATCCAACGATTCAATAAATGAATACCAAATACTAATGTCATCATTATCTGACAATGTATCAGATTCAAAAGAGATTATTGTTTGTTGACTAATTCTATACATAAATTTCATTTTATATTCAGAGTGTAAATATTTTTGATCTACACTCTGAATTCGTTACTAATTCTATTTTTTTACCATTTTAATTTCCCAAAGTTATAAAGTGTACCATCCGTTATTCTACCGGATATTCCGGGATACATATCTATTGCCCCCATACCATTAGGTCTCATATATACCTTTATTGTAGTATCATACCCATTTATTTTTCCTACAAATGTATTATTTCCAGGAGCCAGATTATTATAATTATCCATTATAAATTCATTTAGGTGATTCTGTATTTGCTCCGCTGTTAAACCTAAATGTTCATGCCGGTTTTTTGCTAATCCATGAACTAAAAACTTTTCCTGTTCATTCTTAGGTATAATTTGTTTCCCCGTCCACGGATTCAGATTGTTCCTCCGGGCATATATATACCCTGAGGCAGCTCCCTGGGCTAAGCCGGCGGCCAGACCGATACTGGCGCCACTGGCGCCCATCGAATGGGCTTCTTTCAGGTTCCCGGTCATGATCAGGCCGGAAGAGAAACCACCCATGTATCCACCAACAGTTCCCCCGATTCCCTGACGCAAAGCGTGGTCAAAAACCGAACTGGAAATCGTGGTTCCGTTCAGCACTACGCCTCCAATAAGCTGTGAACCATAATGGCCCCCCAGTGATGCGGCCGCTCCGGAGATATATCAGATCTATCCTATCTCCAAGTAATTGTTATCGTATCTCTTATTAAAGGTTGATCATTACACATAATATAGTTGGAGGGAAGAATAAAGATATTTCTTTTACCATCTTTGGTTATTGCATGAAAATCGCCAGTATATACAGCTCGTATTACCTCATCCTCAATCTCAATAACTCCCTCTATGGGCATTTTCCTTTTATTACTATAATACTCTATACTTCTTGTTTCTAAAGAATCCGGATAAAATCCTAATTTTAAGGAATCCGGATAAAGAGTGTATTTTCCTGTTAAGTGATGTTCAATAAATACCCTGTGGTAGGCCCAATAACATCTGACAGTTAAACTTCCACATTCTGATAAAAGAACAAATTCTCTTTCCCCATTTAATATTAAACGTTTACTTGAAGTACACGAGGAGATAAATATTCCTATCCATATACTAAACAAGAAACATATAATAAATTTAGTACAAGATGTTTTCATAGAGATAATCTTATATACTAGTTCTTCCAACTTCTATCTACAACCTCTAATTAATGATAATTGTATCAGTTATTAAAGGTTTACCATTACACATTATAAAATTACATGGAAGAATAAAGAATCTTTTTGTGCTACGGTCTTTAGTAATTGCGTAAAAATCTCCACGATGTACCATTTTGACTATACCATTTTCTACATGAATGACTTCATTACCTGGCACCATTCCTTTATTAACATAAAAATCTATACCTGCTGTTTGCAAGGTATCAGGATAAAAACCCAATTTTAAAGAATCAGGATAAACATCAAATGTGCCATCTAACTGAAAAACTACAAATAACCTCTGCATACTCCAATGACTTCTCAAAGACATATTCCCACAATCTGAAAACAAATAATAATCTTTTTGGCCATTTACAGCCAAACGTTTACCCGGATCACAAGAGAAAATATGTATTCCTATATATAAACTAAGTAAAAAACATAAAATAAAATTACTACCAGAAGTTTTCATGGACAGATTCTTTTTTAATTATAATAAAATATTTTTTGCAATATACCTTATTTTTTATTAGAAAAAAACTATTCATTTACTTTATATTCTTCTAAATAAAAATCCCGCTGGTCTTTTCAGACCAACGGGATTCTTTATTAATTACCACCAATAATTATGATATGCCTGATCTTCAAAATAATTCCCTGCAATCAGAAATGAACAACCATTTCCTAATAATTCTGCATTTATACCTTGCAAAGCATAGTTTAATAAGAAGACATCTCCAAAAGAGCGGGATTGCCATAGATGATGTAATTCATGTTTGTAAGTATCTAAATCTGTAAAATCATGAGTAAATACAGCATGCGCTCCATATCCTGAACTAGAAGGGAAAAATTTATCAACAACGCCACCTTCATAATTTAAAGATAAATTCCTCCAGTCAAAACTAACCTTACCACCGTATGCAAGACTACTCAATCCTACAGCATTGGTCGCTATATTTCCCAGATTATTTTGCCATTGCAACAGTTTTTGTCCTTTTCCTAAGGTAAGATTCACAGGACCAACTCCCAGAGTTACTTTTGAAAAAGGAGATTTTCCTGACGCCCAATTATTACCAACGGAACTACCGACTGTTCCAGTCATTTGGTAACCCAGTTTTCCTCCCATTTGAACAATTTTATTCGCAGAGCCGAAACCTTTTACCATACCAAAACCGCCGGTTGCACCCCAGGCTCCTGCAGCAGCACCTGTCAGACCGGCTTTCCATGCTCCATCCCAGCCTCCACCGGAAAGTGCATTTATGCCGATGTTTAGCGAAGCACTATTGAGAACCGTGCCTGTTATTCCCCATGCATGAGTAGCTACTGTTTGTGGGCCTGTATAAAGAGGATTTATTATTGTGGTGGTCATGCCGGAAGCACCCATGGCGGCAGAAAACATACCACCTGCTGCTGCACCTATAAAGGCTCCGGCAAGGGCACCTTTCCATGAATCCGAACTCCAGTTCCAGAAAGCTGCTGTACGGGATTGTATGGAAGCTCCTGTATAAGCTCCTACAACAGCTCCTATAATTACCGGGATAAACCAAAGGAATTCCCCATCCGGATCCGTATACACCAGTGGGTTATTCATGGCATAAGCATACCGGTTGTAATTCTGGCTCCGGGCGGGATCCTGGATGTGCGGGTCGGGGGCCAGGAAGCGGCCCAGGGCCGGGTCGTACAGGCGGGCATTCATGTTCACTAATCCGAACCAGGGCAGGTGTTCATGTCCTGTGTAGCCTCTGCCGAGGAACATCGCCGGTTCAGCTCCCGGGGCGTAGGTAGCCTGGGTGGACGGATTACGGAGCCGTCCCCACGCGTCAAAACTCAGTTCCTGGGTAACCGTCGAGCCGCTGCTGTTGATCAGGTGTGTAATACTTCCCAGGTGGTCACGGCAGATGTTATAAAGCTGCCACGCTCCGCTGTTCTCCTTTATATATACAGCCGGAGCGCTGTAGTAATCGCCTCCAATATACAACTTTTGCTTTACATTCGAGCTGCCTGTTTCATCTATTTCATAACAGCCCCCGATATAATAGCGGGTCAGTTCACGGGCCGTTCCTTTGACAAGGTGCATTTTCACCCGGTCATAGTTCCCGTTATAGCTGAAAGTGGCTGTATAGTTGTTCTCCGTAATCGTCGCCGGACGGCCAAACGAGGTATAGGTAACCGTCTGGGCACGTTGTGGAATCGCATTGGTAATTCCTGACGCCTGGGACACGGCATACGGTTTGCCGGTGGTAGCATACGAGAGGGTTCCCACATCACTTTTAGACAGAATATTCCCTTTCATATCCAATGTGATGGTTTGAGTACCGTACTTTGTCAACCGGTTCAGGTAGTCATATTCAAAACTCTCCGTCTTGTTGTACTTACTATCTTTCCGGGAAGTCAGGTTGCCTTTGGTCGCATTTATCGAGTATGTAAAATTCTGGAAGGTGGCAGAACTGCTTTTCGCACTACGCGCGTTCAGCACTCCGTTTGCCGAATATCCGTAGGTACGGGTCACCCCACCGGTCGTGACCGTAGTAGGCTGTCCCAGGTCATTCTGGGCCGTCAGTTTAAAGAAAGAGGTACTGCCCAGCTTCCGTTCCGTCAGGTGCCCATTCGCATACGTCCTGTTCTCCGTTCCGATCACACCCGTATGGGAAGTGTATTTTACCGATGACACATTTCCCCCTGAATAGACCAGGTCTTTCTGCAACCATTTGCTGTCGGGCACATTTTCACGGATCGCAGTCAACCGGAACAAGTCATCATAGGTATAAACAGTCGATGTGTTTTT
This sequence comes from Tannerellaceae bacterium, assembly GCA_021201565.1. Classification (GTDB taxonomy): domain Bacteria; phylum Bacteroidota; class Bacteroidia; order Bacteroidales; family Tannerellaceae; genus UBA4116. Next base: position 8,378 of record JAJQES010000064.1, on the reverse strand, counting down.
ATCGGTTGACTCCTGCGACAGCAATCCATCGCTGTTATAGGCGTAACTCACAGTCAATCCGGGCATTTTCTTTGTCTTTACCCGCAGATAATCGTCATACGTATACTCCGTCTTCTGATTGTTGGCATCCGTTTCTGTCGCTATCAATCCGGCCGCGTTATAGGTATACCGGGTCACTCCGAAACTGGCATCCGTAAAGCTCTCCCTCCGCCCGTACGAGTCGTATCCGAAGCTGGTAAGGGTAACTTCCGGTTCCGGTTTCCCGGGTAAAGGCAGGCCAGCGGGAATGACACGAGCATCTCCATTAAAGGAGGCCACGACAGAGGTCAATTGCCCGTCGGGCCGTGTGGTATAAGTAAAGGTTCCGGCCACATCAACGATTGACAGCAGTTTGCCGGCGGCATCGATTGTTTGTGTTCTGTAACCATCATGGGCAAGGATGGTTACCTGGCCGGCGCTATACGCCCAGGTCTGTACATTTCCGGAAGGGGTCTCTACCCTCGCCGGCCGGTCATAGGTATAATACCCATAAGTGGTCCAGGCTGTAGGACCACTTCCCCGGAAGGGTTGCGACTCTTTCCATAAACGTCCCCGGGTGTCATACTGGTAATCAGTATAGAGGTATTTCCCGTCAAAGGTTATAGAGCCGTTACGTATCTCCCGGTGAAACGCATCGTAATAAACCCGTCCCGTAGGTTGGCCTGTAACCGTCCGGGTGATCAGGTAAGTAGCACCCGCCGGGGCAGTTTCCCAGCTCATTTCACTTTTCTCAACCGTCGCATCAGGATAAGTTGTTTTTGTCAACCGGTTGAATGCGTCATACTCATAGCTGATCTGCTTGTTTTTATGATTCATAATAGTAGCCAGTTCTCCGGTTTTAGTATGATACGTATAGGTAGTAGCCTGGTTCAGCGGGCTCGTCTCATTAGTCAACCGTCCGTAAGCATCGTATTCATACTTTGTGGTAAGAGACTGGGTGGCTGCATACGGTTTTTCCACTGTTTGTACCCGGTCACCCCGGTCATACGTATGGATCGTCTCTTTTACCTGGTTGCCCCCGGCATACTGTTTCACAGTCTTCGGATGGCGTGTAGTAGGATCAAAAGAACTGATATACAACCGTGTAGTCCATTCATCTCCACCCCGCACGGTCTTTACGGTCTGCTCATACAATTCACCAAGGCGGGGCGAGTTATTATATTTGTTGGTCACCGTAACAGTTTCAGCCGTTCCGTACCGGATCACCTCACTGGTGACATTATTATAGGAATCATACTGATAGGAAGAACTGACAATCACATTGTTTAACTTATCCGTCTCTGTTTTGGTAGCCATCCGCAGGGTCAGAAATTTATAGGCATCCGTAGAGCGGGTATAGGAAAAACTACTTCTGGCCGTCCGTGTTTCGACCGAGGTAACCATGCCGTTATAAGCCGGGTCATAGGTGGTGACGGTATTGGCCGGACCGATCTGGTCAGTGGCTGTGATCTTCCGGAAACCACAGAACCCCAGTCCCTGCCTGTGAACCGTTCCGTTCTCGTATGTATAGCGTACATGTTTTACCTGTTTATTGTTGTGCCAAATCTCCTGCTGGCTTACCAACAAATCATTCATAAAAATAGTATTATAAGGCAGGGAAGGCGATGCATTTGCAGTGTACACAGCCGGGTCACTCATAGGCTGGTAGCGGATCTTACTGATCACTCCCAGGCTATTCACCGCACCGGACAGTTTGCGCTGAAGCCCGTCATTGCGGCTGTAAGTAATGCTGGACACCGTGGCATCTTTGATGGCCAGTAACCGGCTCAGCCGGTTGTCGCTCCACCAGCTACCGGAGGAAATAGCCGGAATCACATAGGCCTTACTATCCACCGTCCTGGAAGCCGAAGCGGTGGTACTGATATTTCCTTTTGTATTGAGGTAAACAGAAAGCCTGCTCCCGTTTTTCACCACCAAGTCCGGTAATTGGTCCCCATTGACATCCTGCAACACAAAACTATTATCCTCTTCATTCGTAAAATCGTATGTTACAGTAGAAGCACTAAATCCGGTACCCGTAGAAGTGAATATCTTCCAGTTAAAGGCATCACTGTTATAGGTCTTTGTATCAAAAAACTGGATATAACAATAAGCATCATATTGGGAAGAACTTCCGGGCAGACATTTGTACTGTCTGTGTGTATCAGACTGGGAAACCAGAGAACCGGACCGGCAGCAACCATTACAGGCTCCGTTATGCCGTTCTGTCCGGGTGGTAGTAAACGGATTGTATTTGGGAGAAAGAATAATATCCGTCTTCCCATCTCCGTTCAGGTCCCCCAATAACAGTTTCTTCTCCGATGTCCGCAAATCACTACTATTTATCCCTGTATAGGTAGTTAGTTTAGTGAACTTTTTATCCCGGCAGGCATAAATATGCAATCCGCTTCCATTCACGAGGCAGAGTTCCGTACGCCCGTCACCCGTAAAGTCCATCGCGAATACGGCATCCTTGAAATGGTCGTAGGTAAAAGGCTGTGTATTGGACAGGACAGCCCCCGATTTGATATCTATCAGGGTAACATACGTGCTGGTCGCCGTCACATTTTTCGGGGTTTTATTGCCGGATACCGCCACCATAGTCGCGCGTCCGTCACCCGTAAAATTACCGGTCAGGAAAGCCCGGGGAAGCGGACTGTTCAGGCTTCCCTCCTGTAAGCGTCCGGTCAGGTCCAATGTACGGGTCGTTCCGGACATACTTTGATTATAGGTGGTCAGTTGCAGGCGCGAGGTGCTGCCGGAGTTATAGAAATAGTTTATCCGTACCAGTTCATCCTTTCCATCTCCATCCACATCCGCCGGATAAAGCCCCTGGAATCCCTCTCCGGCCGGCAGGATGGTGGGACTGATCAGCGAACCGGCCAGGTTACTATACACTAACAGCTTCTGGGTGCTACTATATAAACTGCCATACGAACAATTCCCATTTTTATCGGTCGATAAAATCCCATAGGTCTTAAACTCCGGATAGGAGACCAATCCCTCCTGTACCACCAGGTTGTTGTGTTTAAATTTGTGCAGGATGTTTTTTACGGATCCTGCCGGGAAATAAGAGGAAAGGAAGGAGGTAGACTCACTCAGCGAAGGGGAAGGGACAGTTCCGGTCCCATAATAAAAGGTAAGCGGGTTGAGTTCCCGGGTACCGGCCTTACAATGCACTTTGGATAAAAACTGATACTCATTCAGGGTATGCTCCAATGTATAGGTACGCAGCAGGTTGTTGTCATAATATACCTCAACTTTTGACAACAGGTGCCCGGTTTTAAACGCGTTACCGGCTTTATACTGGGTGATGCCGTCTGTCCGGGTGTTGTAGGTGAATTTTATTTTCCCGATGATGGTGGTCCGGTGCCCGTAACTGATCTCCTGAACCAGGTACAGATTCTCTACCTTCTTATAGGTAAAAGTGATAAAATTACCCGCTTTGTCACTCAGCATCGTCAGCGGATAACTGAGCTGTGGTGTCGTAGCATTCTCCTCTCCATATGTAGCGGTACGCTGGTCCGGATAAGCCACCGTAAAGAAATACTTGTTATCCTGCTCAGGCATATTGGCTTTGACAAACCCCTGCTCTGTCTCATACATACCGGCACTTCTCCGGATCAGACGCATCCCGTCCATAGAGTAAGCAGCCCCTTTTCCCAATTTTTCCGCTTCAGCCGCTTCTCCATCATAATAATACGTAGAGTGTATGGGAGTAATAGCAGATAATCCGCCGATGTGCCACCCATAGCCGGCCACCCCATTGCCGGACTGGCTGTTATAGGTCAGGCTGATCTCCGGCTGGAACCCATGCCGGCCGGGATAGATTTCAATGGGAATGGTATATATCGCCGCGCCATTGGAGACCTCAGAAGTGAGGGGAATTTCGCCCACCGCTTTTTTCCGGTCGATTTCGACACTGTTGGGAACAGAGGCAAACGAAGCGGGTACGGCGGATACGGCCGCCATCTGCCCTTCTTCCTCCGGCCCGGGCAGGAAGATCGCGTTATGCACCGCTCCATTGATCCCCTCCGGCAGGAGGCCAACCTCATATTGTAGCTCCCCCTCGCGGCCTCCCCCTGGGGGAGGAGCCAGAGAGTCCGGAGAGAAAGAAGCTCTCCCTCCGGGGGAGTTGAGGGGGCTCGCTGCCCCCACTACACGTTTGGTACGGTTTCCGGCCGCGTCATACTGGTATTGTACGGACTGCGCCCCCAGGTTTTCCGGGGAACCCATCCACATCATCGCCAGAAAGATGATGTACCATTGTTTGAATTGATTCATCGTTTTACAATTTAGTGTTCCGCCTGTTTGTTTTTTTAGCGGAAGATTAGACAATAGGCTCCCTGTCCCCCCTTGCCGGAGGGATGCGAAAAGAGCCAAAAAAATGTTGGATGGTACCGGTACGTATCCGTGGGTAAAAGTAAGCCGATCCGGACAATAAACCTGAGATTTCCGGCCCCCATAAATGACAATGCAGGCCATTGTCAGAAACTACGATTTATCGCAGGAAAAAGAACCATCTATGTTTCCCGCGAAAGCGGGAACCGCATGCAGGCAGGCCTTATCTTAAGTCCCGGAGGGACGGCATAAATTACGATCTATCTGTCGCTATTTTATTATGCCGTGCTTACAGCACTCCTTTTCTTCTTACTGTCTATTACCCAGGGCGTTGCCCTGGGCTAACATAGGGCGTCCCTCCGGGACTTAAAACGGAGAATTTAACAGCCCTACCCCCTGGACGGAGGGGATTTGCAATCCCCGACTAACGAATCTTAGGATCTCCTGATCCAAAGATCCGCGCCGGCGAATCTTCTTACTTACGGGACCGGGTGACTTTGATGTGCTGTAAGGTAGTTTTCAGTTGAGGGGAAGGACGGAAACGAATGTGGATCCGGTTCACCTGGCGCCCGGTAAAGGTGTTTGGATCTATGTTTCCCGTAGTCGTTGCCGAAAGGTTCAACCAGCCCAGCTTATCCAGCTGGACGGTGCGCCCCTGCCTCAATTCCTCCACAATGATCTCCTGCAGGATCCGGAAAACAGCCACGACTTCCCCTTTCATCAGGAAACTACTTTTCTGCGCTTTTTCCACCAGCTCTTCATAACTCGTCCGGCCACGGTGGCGAAACACCGGTCTCCATTTTACCAGGCCTTTGTCCGGTCCTACCGTAATCATCCGTTGTTGTAATGTATATTCCATACGCTATTCTTTTTTTGATTTTTCAGTTTCTGTTTTTTGGGTTTATAATACCGCTCCGGCGGTATGTAATAGTTCCGACACAGTGGTCAGTTGGGATCTGCGGCGGGCCAGTTCGCACAGTAATGGCCGGCGGATATCCGGGGTGGGTCCGGCAGCCAGCCGGCGGGCCAGGGTTTGGAGTAAGCGGACCAAACGTGTCTGGCAATACGCGACAAACAATTCACTCACCAGGGTGGTGACCGCCTCCTCTTCCCGGAGCCGTCCCTCCTGCCGCAGGGAAAGCAGCCGGTTGTCCAACTCTTCCCCACACAGGATTTCCAGCGGACTGCCTTCCTGCCGGTAAGTCAACAGGGTTCCATCCGGATGGGGTGAACGGGCGGAAAGCGTGGCGTACTCATCAAGCAGGTCACCATATTCTTCCGATTCAAAGAGCAACTCCTCCTCCCGCAGGATGCCCTGCACCAACGCGATCCGGGGCACCCGTTCCCTTCCGGCGGCTCCCTGTTCAACTGGCCAGCGTAACAGGGCGGCCAGCAAGAGGCTTTCGGAGAGAGGGGGAGCACAGCTCTGCAAACGGATATACGCCGCCAGGCGGCTGCCTCCCCACTCACGGAACAGGCTGTCGGGATCAGTTCCCGGGGGCAGGGTCACAGCAACGGTCTCCAGCCCATCCTGCCGCAACAAAGCGGTGACCGTCCGGGTAGCTGTTTGTCCGGCTTCATCCCCATCCAGGACCAGGACCACTTTCTCCGCATAGCGGCTGACCAGCTTCCGCTGTCCTTCCGCCAGCTGGGTGCCACACAATCCCACGGTACCGGTCAGTCCGGCCGCATGCAGGGCGATCACATCTTTGAATCCTTCCACCAGATAGAGAGTACCTTCCCGGCGAATGGTGTCCTTTGCCCGGTGCAGGCCATATAACAACTGCGAACGGGGTAACCCGGGGGTGTTCAGGTAACGGGGCGAAGCAGCTCCCGCACCCTCTTCCGGAGAGAGTAACGAGCGGCCGGCATAGCCTGCTAACTGTCCGTGTTCATCATAGATGGGAAAGACCAACCGTCCGGCCATCGCTTTCCACCGGGACGGGAGCAGGTGCGGGGCTACCCCGGTCTCAAACTCCAGGTAGGCAGGAGTCAGTTCCGGTACTCCGGTGGAATAGGGCATCAGAAGCCCCAAAAGCCCCCTCAACTCCCCGGAAGGGGGAGCTTCTTTCCTCTTTTCTCCTCCCCTTTGGAGAGGCCGGGTGGGGCTTCCGGGGCTTAGCTTCTCCACTGCTTCGGGGAAGGTGCATTTTTCCATCGCCTGCACAAAGGCGATCACATCCCCTTTGGCCCCGCAGGCATAGCAGATATACGACTGGCGGCTGCTACTCACCTGCAGGGAGGGATGGTGGTCATCATGGAAAGGGCACAGTCCCACCCACTCCTTGCCCTGCCGGTTCAGCGACAGGTAACGCCCGACCACCTGCGTGATCTCATGTTGCCGTTTGATATGGGAAATATCCGGTAATCTACACATCTTTGAATCCGGAAAAGGAGCCGTTATGGATAAGGTTTACGGTGTGAATCCTGCCGTGGCGGTTTTTACGGACGATGAGCTGGCAGACGTTGACTAATGACTCGCCTGTCTCTTCATCTTTTTCAATCCCGTAACGGTCCGGACGGTACACAAAGAAGACCACATCGGCCGCCTGTTCGATCACCCCACTATCCCGCAGGTCATTCAACTGGGGACGGTATTGCCGTTCGGCCCGGTTTTCACTCTGGCGGTTCATCTGTGAAAGCACCAGCACAGGGCATCCCACTTCCTGGGCCAGTTGCTTAAGCATTTTGACCTGGTCGCCCACCACCTGGTCCATCGTTTGCCCCCGTGACGTTTTGTAATCTAACAAATGCAGATAATCAAGCACCACCAGGTCACATCCCTCCCGCTTTTTCATCAGCAACACCTGTGCCCGGAGGTTTTCAACCGTCAGTCCGGGGGTGTAATCAATCATCAACGGATGGTCTTCCCAGCCGGCCGCGATCTCCTCCATGGCAGCCAGTTCACCGGGTGTCAGGTCGGAAATCCGTAACGCGTGGGGACGGATGCCACCCTCACCGGCAAACAGCCGGTTGACCAGTTGCATCCCCACCATTTCGAGGCTAAAGAAGATAACTTTTTTACGGGCTTTTGCCACATTCAGGGCTATTTGCAGGACAATCGCCGTCTTGCCATCGCCCGGACGGCCCGCCAGTATACAGAGTTCCCCGGCCTGCAGGCCGCCCAGCAGGGAATCCAGGTCACGGAATCCGGTGCAGATAGCGAAATCACTCACCTTTTGGTTTTGCCGTTCCCGGTGGGTAGCAATCGCTTCAGCGGCCAGTTGGTGCAGACTACGCAACGGAGCCCCTGCCTGCAGGGTGTCCCGCAATTGAAGCAAGAGGCGGTCGGTCTCCTCCATCAACCTGTAGGGATCCGTTTCTACCTGCCCGGCACGGCCCGCCTGGGTCGTAAACAGGTTTTGCAACAGACGGAGCAGGTAGTTGCGCCGGACCCACGCGGCATACTGGGGCAGATTGCCCGCATGGCGGATCCGGTGCAGGCTTTTCCCCAGCACCGCGATGCCTCCCATTTCGTCACAACGCCCGGCATCCATCCGGCGCATCTCCGTTTCAGTCGTCAGGTAATCCGGCATCTCCCCTTTGTTGTAAAGGACCTGGATGGCCTGGTACACAAATCCCAGTCCGGGATCACTAAACATTTCAGGTTGCAGCCAGCCGGCTACTTCGGGTAAATGTTCGGGAGCCGTCAGCAAAGCTGTCAACAGCGCCTCCTCCACTTCCCGGTCAGAACAACGGGTCATTTCATTGTTTTCCATAATGTTGGTTTAAAAGTTAATAATTTAGAAGTTAAGGAGTTAAGGAGTTAAGGAGTTAAGAAGTTAGAAACCCGGAAGATCTGTTCCGGTGGAAGCATCTTGTTCCCCGCGCAGGCGGGGACCGCATTAAAGTAGGCCCTATCACTTTTTTAGATTGTTACTCAAGTCTGTTCCGGTGCGGTCCCCGCCTGCGCGGGGAACAAGGTGGGTGCTTCTTACTCCTCGTAAACAAGTCAAAATTTCCCTCCATATTCTTCCCGCAATTGTTGGAGAAGGGCGGGATCCCGGGGAGGGTACAAG
>JAJQES010000161.1 GCA_021201565.1 Tannerellaceae bacterium | reverse complement strand
ATACAGAAGATCCAACAGAATACTTAGCTGATTATGCAACTGCTGAAGGCTGGCCTGTAACATTATTAGTGGATAAATACGAAAAAGGTATTTGCTATTACCGTCTACCGCTTTATAATAACAACACAAATGCGGAACTGGCCCCTTACACAGTTAAGCGGAACACTTACTACATGATCGATATCGAATCTGTTATGGACGCAGGTTATACAGATGAAGACAAAGGTGGTGGCGGCGAACCGGTGGATCCGGAAGAACCACTCGAAGCACAGTCTGAAATTAAAGTATCCATCAAAGTGGAAGACTGGGAAGAAGTGAAACAAGGTGGTAATCTCTAATTCCATCTTATAGAAATCAATAAACCATAGTAGTCAGCAGGAAACCTGTTTTCCTGCTGACTATAATTAATAACCCTGATAGGTAAAGATTAGAAAACGTACAGAATGAAGCATTTTTTATTCATACTTTTTTTCATATCCATTTTCTTTTCGTGTACTGATGAGCTGATGCCCGGTACCGGAGAAGAGCAAGCTGTTACCTATACCAGAGGGACCTTAACAGTAAATATAGAAAATCCGGCTGATGTCGCGACCCGTTCTACTGAATGGTATGACAGCTATTTTGCCAGTTCGGATATTTATGAGGATGAAAACAAACACGAAAGATGGCGCCACAACCTTACTTTAGTCTTTTTTGATTCCGACTTACTGCTGGAACACATCAATGTCCCGGGACCACCCGTTGATCTTACCAATGATTCGGGAAAAGCATCTGACGTATATGGCACCGGCCAGACCGAATACATGGCATTTACCTTAGGGTTACAGGGAATTAATATAACCACCGGAGCGCATTATTTCTATATACTATGTAATCTGCCTTCGGAATTTATGTATGCTTTGCGTGACTATTGTAACGAAAGGATAGGCACATTAACCAAAGATGACTTTGAAAAACTGGTATTAAACCCTGCCACTTTAGGATTAGAAGGAGAGTATGGTGAATATATGGCGGAAGATATTGCCGGCAGGGAAACGATAGCTTTAACTCCGGAACTGGACTATATAAATAAACCCCTTTGCTTTATGAGTAATGTCACTTCCCCGGCTCCTTATTATCTGGCTCCCTACACAGTGATGCCGGACGGAGGGTCTTATCCCGCAGTAAACGGATTTATGATGACTATCGGGAAAGCCTTTGCCAAAGTCTCGGTTGCCTATATACAGGATGAGGCCGATAAACGGTTAACAGATGTACAATGGCGGATCGTCAATGATCCGAAACATACCTATATGCTACCTAATATCTTTAAAGGACAGGTGCATACCCCTCATTACGACAAAGAAGTCGAAAATGGTAATTTTAACGCCTACTTTGAGAACTATTTCAATCCAAATTCACATATAGAGAAAACATTTCCTGATTCCACCAATTTCAGCTGGCGGGACGCTACTATTGCCGAAAACGGAAAAAAGAATCATGCCTATTGCCTGGAAAATGGGAACTTAACCCCTTTACAGGGGAACTCTACCATGGTGTTGGTAAAAGCCAGATACCTGCCTGCACAATGGTTAAATCCGGACGACAGTCCGGGAAATGAAAATCCGGAGGGAACTTTCTGGCGTATCAAAAATAAGAACGGAACCTATTTATCCGGCTATTATAACGCAGCCCCCAGAGTAGGCAGTTCACAGGAAACAGTAAAATATGAAGGAGGGATTACCTATTACCCTATCTGGCTGGAGACAGACGGCAGATACATGGTAGAACGGAATCATTTCTATAAAATAGCTATTACAGACGTATTAAGTGCCGGAGCACCTGATTTAGACAATGTAATGGACCCTATGGAACCCTTAGCGTATTTATCAACAGACACCAGAAGTGCAGATATTAAAAAGAATCTGCCGGAAGTAGCCACATGCATCAGATGGAAACAAAAAAATTAGTCATATTATTCATCGGATTCCTGTTTGTTACTGCTTGTACCAGAGAAGTAGTGGTAACACCCACCGGAGAAGAAGCACAGGAAAAAGTGCCTGTATCCATACGGTTTGCACTGGACGGAGCAGCAAAGACCAAATCCGGTGACTGGAAATATGATGAATATTTCCCCGGCATCACACCCGAAGAACAAAAAGTAACTAACATATTACTGGTCGCATTTAAAAACACGATACTCGAAGAATATGCCTATTACGAAGAAGAGGAGTTTAAAGAGGATGAAAATGACAGCTCTATTATTATATTAGGAAAAGAGGATGAAGATTTGCTTGACCTGGAACCGGGTCCTCACTATTTTTACGCATTCATGAATCTGCCGGCCGATCTCTATACTACAGCGATGTCCCTGTTACAGGACCGGGAAGGCGAGTTGACCAAAGACGAATTTGAAAAAAAGATCTTATCTGTATCACTCGACTATCTGACCGGAGAAGAAGAATGCTTTATTATGACCAATACAACCGCACCGGAAGTACGTGGTATCTATTCATTAGAACAGATAGAGCTATCTAACGGTGCGCTTCATAACAACATAACTATACAGGTAGGCCGTGCCGTAGGGAAAATATCCTTTGCCTATGTCGCTGACCAGGTACAAACCGGCGAACTCCATGGAAGTTTGTCGGATATTTCCTATAAAATACTGAACAACCCCACTCAGATGTATCTGATGCCGGTATTTCAAAATGAGGCATTGATCACTCCTCATTATAACTATACCACCTATCCGGCCGGATATTTTACTCCCTGGATTAAAGATGCCAATGTGATGGATGATACTGCCGCTTCGCCATGGCTTCCGGCCACTACATCCGCTTCCGATACAGAGCACTTAGCGTATGGATACTGCATTGAAAACAGCAATAGCCAACCGTTGAAGTCAACATCCACCATGCTGTTGATCCAGGCCACATTCACCCCCACGGTCTGGGTAGACCAGGACGGTACAGTGAGTGGCACCAATCCCGACGGCACAAAAGGAACTCCCAGCGTTGACGGTACCTTCTACCGGATTGGCCACTATAGCGGTACAGGATTTCTCTATGCTTACCTGCAGGGATATTATAATGAGCATCCCACGGAGGTCTTAAAAGAGTTAGGCAGACCGAGTTCTACCCAGGGAGGAGGAGAATACCGGGCGGATGAATATCTCCAGGGAAAAACCTATTACGGTTTCTGGCCGGTGAATGACAACGGGCTGCACCAAACGAAACGAAACAACTATTTCAAAATAGCCATTACCCAGGTACACGGAGCAGGGTATAAAGATCCGGGAGACACAGTTGATCCGGACATTGACCCGGAAGACCAGGCCACCCGGGGACGCCTGGCTGTCAATATCGAAAGCTGGATTGATGAAAAAGTCATCGTCATCCTCGGTGAAGAACCCACTGAGAATGATGACTCAATCCTGGATCCGGACATAAAAGATTGGGAAGATGAAGAGGAACAGGAAGAGACACTGGACGGAAATAACAACTTTAATTAACGCTATGGTGAATACATGCATGGATAAAAAGATTACATATAAACACATAACCGCCTATCTCTGTTGCCTGATGCTATTTATATGCTTCGGATGTATCCACGATGAATTACCGGAGTGCGAAGACGAAGAGACCTGCGTCTATTTTAATTTCATCTATGACTACCACATGCAGGAAGTTGACCTGTTTGCCGAACAGGTTGATCATATCACGCTGATCATCTATACAGAAAAAGGGGAACAGGAACACATCCAAGAGATCTACCGGGAGGATATGGAAGAAAATCATACGGTCAGCGTCATGCTCCCCTCCGGAACATACACCGCGGTAGCCTGGGGGAACATCCATACCGACCATTACCAACTCCATAACCCGGAAAAAGCGGCCACGCAACAGTTAGAGATGACCTGCATCGAAAACCAGATGATGACCCGGGCCAATCCGGGTTCCCTGTTCCATGCGTTCAGGACTTTTCAGGTAATCACAGGAAATGAGAAAGTTCCTATGTCAATGGTCAAAAACTCAAACCAGATAAAAGTAGTGATCAAAGGCTTAACAGAAGAAGATCTCCGGGAGGCTGAAGAACGTTTTACGCTGCGTCTGACTTCCTATAACTGGAAATACAACTTCGATAACACCATCAGTTCCGAATTTCCTATAACCTACCTTCCGGAACGCAACGAGGAGGAAGATACCAGCGAAGACCCGGAAAACATTTCCATCGCCTTCACCTTCTATCCTCTCCAGTTATCAAACAAAGATATGGAAACCGAACTGTCTCTGAACTACAGAGATCCACAGACAGACCGTAGTGCAGTCCTCAAAAAAACGTTGGTACCTCTGCTGCTTAACCGCAACAGAGACGGTATTACACCCATAATAGCTGATGACAAAGAATATCTTGAGCGTGAAGATACCTTTGAAGTGGTATTCGTGTTAGGGGTGGATGTTGACGGTAACATCCGGATCGTAGAATGGGAAGAGGTTGACCAGGGAGGCGATTTATAAACAAGTAGTAAAAAGTAGGACATGATAAAAAATACGATATACCTGATTATTCTACTCATTGCTTTTATTTCCTGTAGCAAGGAAACAGAAGCACCTACCCCCGTAGCAGAAGGAGAGACACAGGTCACGATTGCCTTACAGATACCAGAGATGTCTACCCGCGACGGAATAACAAATGACAAAGAGATCCTGTCACTCTCTCTGCTCGTTTTCGGACAGAACAGTGAAACCGGTCTCTATGAACTCTTTTATAAAGCCACAGCTACAGCCGGTGAAGAAGGCAACTACACCGTAACACTGCGGGCGACCGACGATCCGGCCCGGTTATTTCTCATAGCAAATACCACCGGTTTCTCTGCGGCACAGGTAGGCGATAGCCCGGAAGAAGCAGCTGAAAAATTAATCACTCCATTTACTGAAAACGGATTCAGTGTTCTTCCGATGTCTACTATCATTGATCTGGATAACCTACCTTCCGGAGAAGCGATAGAAATAGAAGAGGTGGAATTAGTCCGTTCCGTAGCGGGTATCCAGGTCTATCTGGATGAAACCAATCCATCTTTATTAAACGATTTTACATTGAAAAGCATACAGGTCTACCGGGCTAACAGCTATATACAAATAGTTCCCAATCAACTAAACGGAAACACAGTATCCGCAGCCAGCGTTCCGGTAGCCTCCACACGCACTGTCACCAGCGAGCGGATAGAAGTCCCGGATGAAGAGGAAGGCATTACAACCCGGCTGGATGGATTATACATATCCGAATCCAATCCGGTTGCCACCCAGGATGTACAATCCACAGCCACCTGTCTTATCCTGGGAGGCTATTATCAGGGTAGTCCTACCGAATCCTACTACCGGATAGATTTCGGCGAAGCAGCTAAAAACAACATTGGTCAACTCCTCCGTAACCACCGGTACACCATAAAAATCAAAGATGTAACCGGTCCCGGAACGACTTTCCCCGAAGAGGCAGACGATAAAAGTATCGTAGCCACCATTCCGGACTGGGAAGAGTCGGAACATCCTATAGAACTATAAAAAATAGAAACGTCTAACAGAAATAAAATAAAAATATATATGATAAAGCAAGCATACCTGTTTATATGGATCCTGTCAGGAATATGGCTGACAGCATGCCAGGACTTTGAAGACCCGGCAAATAAACCATCCGTAGTAGATGGTGATATGGTTGAAGTATCTATCAAAACAAACGTACCGGCTATCACAGTACAAACCCGGTCCACGACTGAGGCCACAGAAACCGAAAAGCAACTCACCCATGTGGATATACTTGTTTTTGAAATGGACGGAACAGATGAAAAATTTGCTTACCGCACGCGGAATACCAACGACCTGTCCGGATTGGACTATACGAATGACATAGAAATCAAAGCCAGACTGAAAATCAGTAAAAATGATGAGAAGTACCGGGTCGTTTTCATTGCGAATATGGAAGAGGAGATCAATGCTTTTTTCACAGAGAATGAAGAACCGGACATGATGGGCACTCTCAAAAAAGAGTTATTAAAAGAACTGACATTTACACAGGAAAAAATATGGGCAGATACCGATGCTGCCCCCCATCCACTTCCCATGTGGGGCGAATCGAATATAACAGCTATCACCAAAGAAATGACTTCCGGTGACTTTGGAACCCTGAAGCTGCTGCGAAGTGTGGCCCGCATCGGGTTAAGTGTTTCCATAGGTAATGATCCGGACGGGGACGGATCTGATATATTTGAAATCAAAAGTGTAAAAGTCTATAATGCGCGGAAAACAGGGCTTGCCGCACCGGAAGGAGCTTTAACTGAAGGAAAAGTAACTTCACCTTCTTTAGTTACCGGTTCCGGTTACATAGATACGGATAAAGCTAAATACAACTTACCCGGGAATGCGGAAAACGAAGTAACCGGCCTCTACATCAACGAAGCCTCCAATCAGGTGGATGGAGAAGAGGTATTCCTCATCATTGAAGCGATTTACAAAGGAGAAGATCCGGGAAATCAAAAAGCGACCTTCTATAAAATCGGTTTTTACGACAGTGAGGACGCTCCGGTAGATATTCTGCGTAATTTCACATACAATATGATTATCACCTCAGTAACCGGTGAAGGGGAAGAAGAAGAAGAGGATGCCGTGAACTCTACAACCAGCAACCTGACTGTAAGCATGACGGATTGGTCAGGAGGCGAATACAAATACGTCATCTTCAACGGAAAATACTACCTCGCCGTAAGTGAAAGCGAATTCACCGTACCCAAACAAGCTGGTGAATACAAACTAAAAGTAACAACCAACTATCCGGGCGGCTGGAAAGCAAAAGTATCAAAAGGAAACAACTGGTTAACAGATTTAAATCCCGATTCCGGTATCGAAGAAACTGTATCCTTTCATGTTGCAGAAAATGGTGAGACAGAAAGAGACGGAGAAATATCCATTACTTGTGGAGACAATCATTTATCTCTTGAAGTTACGGTTCGTCAGACCACCCAAAAAGAATACACCCTGAATATAACCATTGACGATCAGAACAATATCGGTTCATACATAGAGTTTGATAAAACGATCACGTTTACATCAGGCATCCATGAATACTACGAAACGCACCCAATCCCCCCCCCGTACTCTGAAAGTAACCTGGACACCTAAAGATGAACTGCTAAACGTGAACTTCAATCCCTATTTTGACTGGGATAATGAGGAAACCGATATTACCTATATAGAGCCTGGGTATGCTGAAATAACAGTAAAACCCAAACGATTAACAGAACGTACTGATTTTTATCCCGAAGCCGTAGGAGATATACAGATACACGTGGGCGATGAAACCAGTACCGCACAAAATATCCTGATCAGAAGAAGGCACCACGAGGTGTATGTAGAAAAAGCCGATCTTTATCTCCTGGATGGTGAAAAACATTCCTTCCAACTGTATTCCAACACAAAATGGAGATTATTTCAGGAAACAGCAGAAGGCGAGAATCTTTTCAAATATTTTGAGGACATCGATATGATTAACGGAGGATATACGCTGGATCATGAAGATGGTTTAACAATTGGATTTAAGTTAAAAGAAGGTTCTGAAGTAGAAGAAGTCACAGATTCCAAAAGTATATCTAAAGACCTAACCGTTAAAATTGGATTTATTGACGCAGGAGTTGATGACGAAGGCAATGAAATTGAAATTATTAAAGAATATCCCATACGTGTGTATTACGATGATTTAGATGATGGGGCAAGGATGGGAGATGAAGCAAACTGTTATGTATTACAAGCCGGAGGAAGGGGTGTAGCCATACCTGTTAGTCAGGCTAATCGTTCGGATTGGAATAGTGCTAATCATATCTCTTCCGGAGAAACACTCTCTTATAAATTAATCTGGACGGATCATAAGGGTCCTAGTAGTAATGTTATTGAATCTATATCTATAGATGATAGTGAAGGTAAAGGGCCAAAGACACGTCTTATTGTAAAACCAGGTCCTACTGCCGGAAACGCAGTTATTGCAGTTACTAACGAGGATAAAAGTC
The DNA here is from genome assembly GCA_021201565.1 of Tannerellaceae bacterium. GTDB lineage: Bacteria > Bacteroidota > Bacteroidia > Bacteroidales > Tannerellaceae > UBA4116. The sequence continues at coordinate 5,054 of JAJQES010000161.1, read as the reverse complement.
AAATCTATTGGAGCTGGCATATATGGGTAGTTGACGAAAGCGAAAACTTTGATCCGTATGCAAGTGATGTTAACTGGCCCGGGTTCCGCTATTATGAATTTCTGGACCGGAATCTGGGAGCTTTAAAAGAAGATCCTTTAAGTCGTGATAGCTGGGGGTTATATTACCAATGGGGCCGGAAAGATCCATTCTCAATTTCCAGTACAGGATCCTCCACAGGTTCTAATATGTATGATGCGAATGGAACTCGCATAACCTGGGCCATAGAGCGTAATGAAAGTGCAAACTCCCAGTCAGCCATGAAATACTCGATTGAACATCCGGAAAAGTTTATGTCTCCCACCGGCAGCACCAATTGGCTTGCCACCCTGTGGACAGCAAATCTGGGAGATGATTTATGGAGTGAAACGGATAAGGACGGTACATTTAAAAAAGGAATATTTGACCCTTGTCCGGAAGGATGGAAAACAATACCGGGAGGTAGAAGCATTGCCAATGAATGGACTGCACTTTTCAGCATACTTGAATATGTAGAGGAAGGCGATTATTCATACTCATGGGTTTCAAGGAAAATACCGGAAGGTGGCCTCACGCAGGACATATAAACCAAAACGGGCACCACACCATAACCACCACTACTGAGAGGGAAGGCCGCTACTGGACCGGAACCAACAACGAATTTGCTGTTGCCTGGCACTCCCGTATGCAGTTTAGTAAAAACCAAAGCAATGCATCTGAAGCCTTTAATAAGTCCTCTGGGCTTTCTGTCAGATGCATGCGCCGGGTAGATAAAGAAAAAGAATAAAGAAAGTATCTTCCTGATAGCACGGATTTGGCTACTAGTAATGGTTCCAAATCCGTGCTTTTTTATAGCCACATTCATTCCCCATACATATTATTTTATCGCTTGTTTAACTTCTTCACCATTTCCCATTTCCGCATCGTTTAAATGCAAAATTTAACATTTTATTTTGCCGTAAATAAATAATCAATTAACCACGAATAATAATTATGTAAGCCTGTTTTATACAAACACCATACCTTTGCAGCGTAGTTATTAATATTAAAATAAGCCCTGACAACATGTATATTACGAAATCTTCCGTCCACCACTGGTTAATAATCTTTAATCCTATAGGGAATATATAATAAACCTATATTTCATTTCGTTTAATAATACAGGCAATAGTTACAGGACCCATATAAAACAGTTCCTGTTCACCCGGGTGGGGCACCTGGCCCACCCGGGTGAAGCAGCAAACCGGACATATAGGAGTGTGAACATTCAGGCAGGGGAAAGAGAAATCTGACAGAAGGAAAAACACATTAAAATAATAGAATATGGCTATTAAATATCATTACTTTAAAAATCCGGTAGACGGGGATCATCCGGAACAGGAAGGGAAACTCCACCCACGTATCGTTAGTTCCAAAAAAATAACGTTGGATCAACTCTGTCATAAACTATCTCTTGGAAGTAGTTTTAATGCCGCGCAAGCCAGCGGAGTATTAAAAGCATTCAGCAAAGTCATGATTGAAGAACTAACAAATGGAAACTACATCCACTGGGACGGTTTCGGAGTATTCTCAGTTTCTTTAGAGGCCGATCCGGTAACCGATCCGAAAGAGATGTTCCCGTCACGGGTACGGATCAAGCGTCTACACTTCCGGCCATTCAAAAATGTAAAGCTGGACCTGGCAGAAGCAAAGATGATACGTTCCGACCTACACCCCTCTCTTCCTTATTTTACCAAAGAAGAGAGAAAAGAAAATATACTGAACTACCTGGCCATGCATGAAACCGTCCAAAGTGTAAACTGTATTAAATTCAACGGATGTAGCAGGACGACAGCAGGACGGGATCTGAAAGAACTTCAGCAGGAAGGATTGATCCAGAGAATAGCTCTTTACGGAGGTTGTTTATATACGTTAGCTGAAAATCCTAACCCATGATTTATTATTCTATGAAAACCAATACCGGGTTGTCGTCTTCCCGCACCTGCACCAGGTGAGCCAGGTCTGCCGGGAGAGCACTCGCTCCGTTTTCATCAATCCACATAGCAATCTCTTCGGCAGAGAGAACAGCCATGAGTTGGCCGGAAGGTGAAACCGCGATTGGATACAAGGGAAAAAAGTCATAGATATCGTCTGTCACCCCCTCCGCGAGGTGATTTATGTGTACACTACCGGTTGATTTATGATAGATTCCATTGTAATATTTCTGTTTCTCTTTTGAATAGACAGCAAAAGCCAGGCGGAAGAAAAACAGGTCACCGGTTTCCATTACCTGTAGCACAGACACAGCCTTATCTTTATCTTTCCGGAAACGTTCTCCGGCAGGCCAGTGGTGTTCTCCCAGATGGAAAACAGTATGTGGACGGAGTCCCTGTGTAGACACCTGATAGATCGTGTCATTATAGACCTCTTTTAAATAGGTCTTGCCTTTATATTTCCAGAATGGAGTGTGTCCCAGAAACGTGACACTTCCTATTTCAGGATCTTCGCCCCCGACAAATAACAACCCTTGCATGCCTGTTAATCCGGCGATGTCTACTTCTCCAAACCTATTGATGACACTGATCTGGGTCATTTCAAAAGAGGGAAGAGGAGACTCGTTTGGCAGGCAAAGGATACTGTCACCAGCTTTGGTATATATCATAAGACGTTCTTTCTGTCCCCCTGTCATATCTTCAAACAGCCCCACCAAGGTGTCTCCCGCCAGGGGGAAAAATGAAGGTAGATTTTCAGCTTCCGGAGCAGGACGGGTAAATTTACCTTTCCATTTTCCGTCCAGTCCATACTCCACAACAGTTCCTCTATCTCCCCGGAAAAACATACGGTCATTCACAGCATCCACTATCCCATGTTCACTCCGGTAGGCTTCCGGGTCCTCTCCTGTATGTCCGATCCGGCGCAGGAAACGACCGCTTTCTTTCTCAAACAGAAAACACTGGTTTTGTGTGGACACAATAACATACTGATCAGTCACCTGCCATTGAGGCCTTCTTCCGATCAGTGCATCCTCCGGTGTCTCAAGAGGAACAAACCGCAGACGGCTGAAATAATCGGACGCCTTTAGTTCCTGTAGGTTTTGTAAACCGGAAACAATGTCAATGCCTTCATCTGCTATCACGGTTTTGCCGCAAGCGGCACAGACCAGGAAACCTACAACCAGAAGGCCTGCTTTCATCATTAACTTATTCTTCATTTTCAGTAGATATATGGATAATTCCTGTATTCGCTTCCGGATCTTTCACCACCTCAATAGTTTTCACTTCACCGGCAAGATTGTTCTTTTTTAACTCTCTTAATTCTTCGGCAGAAACTTCCCGTCCATTGATCCGGATACGCCGTGCCTCTTCACGCTCCTTCATCGTAATAATGGGAGAAAATTCCTCTAACTGAATCCCGGTCCGTGAATCGTTTCCGGACACCCGGCCCGGCCCCATCGTTCCCGGAGCAGGTAGAGTTTGTTCCGGTATCCCTATTCCCCGTTTGGTAGTGATGAGCACTACACCATGTTTCCCTTTTTCACCGTACACCTTTGTAGCAGACTGATCCTTCAATACGTCTATTTGCTGAATATCTTGCGGATTAACGGTTGACAGACGGGAATTCTCCATTTCCTCTCCATCTAAAAGAATCAAAGGAAGTGGCTCTAAAACAGACGGAATAATTGTGTCCCCCTTCTCTATGGCCGGACCCGCCTGTATCCGGCGGAGAACCTCCGCACCTGTCCAGTGCACCTCCGACCATCCGGCTAATTCTTCTTCGACTCCGGGTTGGGCAAAGCACAACAGCACAACAGCCAGTAAAGGAAGGATAAACAGATATTTCCACTGAGCCCTGTGTGTGGATTTTTCTCTTAACATCATGGTAATTCGTTTTTTAAGTTTACTATGGTTGAAATTATTGGTTACGGAGATAAAACGTAGCTCCCCTACTGCCTTCCGGATCAGCAACATCTGATAGGCACTGGCTTCCACCCCTTCCCGGAGCACGAATTCGTCGGCCTCATATTCATGAATATTCTGTAATTCCTGTTTAAGCAACCAGACGGCAGGATTGAACCATTGGAAAATAACAGCCAGCTGGGCCAGCACCAGATCCCGCGAATGGCGCATCCGGATGTGACCTGTTTCATGTAGCAAAATCTCCCGGGTCTGTCTCTCCCAATCACTCTGTGACAAGACAATATAGTTTCCCCAACTAAAGGGCGCAATCTCTTCCGGCAGGAGCACCACCTGTATACCATTTTCCAGCCGGATTCTTTGCCTGTGCCGGACTGTCCGGTAGAGCTGGAGAAAGGACCAGCCTGTTTTTACTGAAAAAAACAGAACGCCTCCTATATATACCAGCCAGATTACCTGCAAAAGATAGGGTGCAACAGAATACGAGGCTTCATACGGGTGTAATACAAACAGTTCATTTCCTGTCCCTTCCTGTGGAAAAGCAGTTTCTGTTACCGGCCGGAACCCCGTCCGGGATAGAAAAGGTAAAAGAAAAGACACAGCCAGAACACTCACCAGTGTTATACGATTCAGCCGGTGTAAAGTTTCCCGGCAAAGGAACAACCGGTAAAAGAGATAAAAAGCGATCAGCCAGACAGCTGATTTCAACAGATAGACCAACAAAGCTCCCATACTTATTTCTTTTTGGCATTTTGTTCTACCCGGCTGATCAGCTCCCGTAACTCATCCAGCGAAATATCCTCTTCCTGTATCAGGGAAGAGACAACGCCGAGATAAGAGTTATTAAAGTATTTGGAGACCACTCCTTTGAGCGTCCGCTTGCTATACTCTTCAGCCGAGATAGCCGGATAGTACTGATAGGTTTTTCCATAGGCATGATGAGCGAGAAAACCTTTCTCCTCAAGCCCGCGAACAATGGTGGACAGGGTATTAAAGTGTGGCCTGGGCTCGTCATAATATTCAAGCAGATCTTTGACAAACAAAGCCCCTTTCTGCCAGAACCAGGTCATAATTTCTTCTTCTTTCGTAGTCAGTTGGTTCATACCGCAAGCCGATTTATTTTATTTCAGAAGACAAATAAAC
>JAJQES010000227.1 GCA_021201565.1 Tannerellaceae bacterium | reverse complement strand
CTGGGTAATAGATGATAAGAGAAAAGGAGTGCTGTAAGCACGGCATAATAAAATAGCGTCAAATCAATGAACCGTAATTTATGCCGTCCCTTCAGGACTCAACAGAGACAACATGCTCAAAACCAGGGCGTTGCCCTGGGCTAAGATAAGGCGTCCCTCCGGGACTTAAAAACGAAGAATTTAACAGCCCTGCGGCTTGACCAGGGACTGCAATGAGACAGGTTTTACTTACAATTAATAGTTCAAAAAGGACTGTTCCTATGCGATCCCGCATCAAGTGCGGGAACAAGGTCTGTTTTTATAGTTGATACATTACTGTTGGCTTTTTAACCATTCATATAATGTGTTCATCTTTTCGTGGCGCGTGGTGGTGATGTAGGTTAACTCTTCTTCTTTCAGGTAGTTTTTGTTGAGTTTGATAAATTCCTGATTGATCCGGAGAGACTCTTCGATTACCGGTTGCAGGCGTGCCTGCAGTTCTGCGGCACGGGAACGGTGATAGGCCGGCGATTCGTACACGGTTTCAATTTCTTTGAATTGTAGATAATTAATCCTTATATCCAGCATCAGACTGTAATGGGCAAACTCGTCCCGGTTGTGTTTAGGGGTTAATGTGTTGAATTCCTGTTTCAGGCGGATACACTCACGGAGAATCTCCTTCACCGGTGTTCCGTTTTTGTCTTTTCCCCCTTTCAGGATCTCTTCCTGTGGATGGGTAAAGTAGGTCAGGAACAGTTCGCTTTCGGTGGCTGACAGCCCATACCGTGTTTGTCCATATTCCTTAATAAAGGTCTGGTAATCCAAAGGGAGCCTACTATTTACCGCATAGCTGTATGCCTCTATTAATATATTAAATCCTGACATGGGGTATACAAGCCGGATGGGTTGCATATTGACCACTTCCCAATGGGTGTCGTAATGGAATCCGTAGGTACCACTGGTAGACCAGGAGGTTTCAATGATTCCCTGGTATCCTTTTTCCCGGGCAAACGGGAGGTAAGTAGCCAGATTCTTGAAATGTTTTTCCCATTGGGTCAGGTAGATGTTATCCGGACCTGAGCGAAGAGAAGGGGCTCCCCAGACCTCAGCCCCGGTAGAAAAGAGGGTTTCCAGTTTGCCGAAGCGGTCGGGTGCCCACCCATAGTTCCAGTCGACAAAGACCAGGTCGTTAGGTAATTCGTGTACGGCTTCGGGATGCATCAGGATAATATCGGCCCAGATCACAGGGCGTTTTCCCATCTCAACCACTATATCGTACATGGCCTTGATGTAATCAACAAATAGTTTTGACTTATTTACGACTGAGCACTTTTCACAGTCGCCCAACAGGTAGGTTTCGTCTGCTCCTATGTGGAAGTAAGGCGAAGGGTGCAGGGCGACCACTTCCCGGAAGATTTCCCGGAAGACCTGTTGCACTTCGTCTGTTTTCAGGGGGCAGACCTGCGAGACTTCTTTGGTATCTTCCCGCAGATGGGCATAGCGGTCATGCCGCAGGATGTATTCACAATGTCCGAAACAATTTTGCAGGGGGATCACATCTATTCCCAGCCTGGCGCAATGGGCGACAAAGCCGGTGACCTCCTGCCGGGTATAGGCGTGCCGGTTACAGATCGTAGCATGGAGGTCGAAGGGGAAAGTCGCTTCATATTCCATGAGAATTGTATTGATCCCTTTTCCGGCTAACTGCTCCGCCAGTTCATGGAGGGCCGGCATCGTCATTACTTCCGTCCGGCAATCAATGTGAAATGCCCGGACCCGGAACCCGTTCTCTGCGGCTGTCAGCGGACTGTATAAGATGCCTATATACAGTAGGCAAAAGTAAATAATAAATCTCTTTTTCATATCATTTTTATTTTGAGAAGTTAAGAATGTGTCTGTGTGAAAAAGCGAAGCGACTTCTTCTTTCCTGGCTTCTTACCTTCTTAACTCGTTGACTTCCTGACTCCTTTTTAAGAAAATTAATTTCGCGCTCTCCTGGTCACAGTACAGGGTAGCGGCGGGATGTGTACGCAGGATAGATGCGGGACAGCTTTCTGAGATATCGCCGCATACAGTTTGCCGGATGGCTGCTGATTTGGTGGCGGCCGGGACCATACAAAAGATCTTTCCGGCTCTCATCAGGGCGGGAATGGTCAGGGTGACTGCCTGTTGGGGAACTTCTTTAAGGCTCCTGAAACAACCATCATGTACCTGTTGCCGGCGGCATACATCATCCAGGGTGACGACCTTTACCTGTTCGGGGTCCTGAAAGAGGGCTACATGCGGATCATTAAAAGCGATATGGCCGTTCTCCCCGATTCCCATACACACAATGTCCACCGGAAAGTCCTCTAATAACTGTGTATACACTTTGCATACCACTCCGGCAGGGGCTTCCGGATGGTACAGGTAATGAACCGACCGGAAATGGACCTTCCCGAACAGATGTTCTTTCAGGTAATTGCCGAAGCGCTGGGAAGCTTCTTCTGCCAGCCCTATATATTCATCCATGTGGAATGCGTGAATACGCTCCCAGGGTATAGGGTAGGTCTGCAGGATATCCAGAAATTCGTTTTGGGAAGGGGCGGCGGCAAAGATCATGTTAATCGTTTCTCTCTTTTTCAGGAGTTCTGTTATATATCCGGCAGCGTCCTTTGCGGCAGCCTCCCCAAGTTCTTTCCGGTTCCTGTATATTCTGATTTCCAGCAAATCTTTTTTTATTTGTTTGAATTCCATTAAAAAACAATTTTTTGTCCGTTTACGAATGTGTGTTTTATGTTTATCTCTTCATCAAATACAATGATGTCGGCATCCCAACCAGGTGCAATACGGCCTTTCCGGTTCTCTATTCCCATAATGGTAGCAGGGGTTAGGGTCATCATCCGGACAGCATCTGCCAGGGGTTGTTCTGCCATCCGGTACATATTTCTGACTAACCGGTCGGCAGTCGCGACACTGCCGGCAAAAGCTTGGCGGCCGGGCATTTTGGCGACTCCGTCTTCTATGATCACCTCCTGTCCGTTGGTGAGACTGCCGAGGATGCTTTTTCCCTCCGGCATGCCTGCGCCCCGCATGGAGTCTGTAACCAGGCAGATGCGTCCGGCTCCTTTGTTTTTGACCGCCAGCTGCATCAAGGGTTTGGGGACATGGATACCGTCAGCGATCAGTTCAATGGTCAGGTCGTCCATCAGGTATCCGGCTTCTATACAACCGGCATACCGGAACGCATTTCGCCGGGTGATCCCGTTCATACAGGAATAGAAGTGAGTGATATGGGTAAAACCATACCTGCGGGCTTCCAGGATCTCTTCGTAAATGGCATCCGTATGAGCGATAGAAGGGAGGATGCCTTTCTGACAGAGCCGGCGGGCCATCGCATGCGCTCCGGGCAGCTCCGGGGCAAGGCTCCATCGTCTGATCTCCCCGCAACGCTCCAGGATCTCTTCATATTTCTCCGGTACGGGATTGCGCAGGAACCGGGGATCCTGTGCACCCCGGAAGGCATACGCAAAGTAGGGCCCTTCCAGATGGAGTCCGGCAAACGCGGCTCCTTCCGTCTGGTCTTTCACACGGGAATAGACTTCCAGGAACCGGAATAGTTCTTCGTTTCCGGATGCCAGCGTAGTCGGATAGAGAAGGGTCGTCCCATACCGGGCATGCTCCCGGGCAATGCGGATACAAGCCTCTTCCGTACAGTCCATAAAGTCGGCGTCTCCGGCTCCATGGGTATGAAGGTCAATAAAGCCCGGAGCGATATAGCCGCCTTCCGCATCATACACCGTAGCGCCGTCTATCTCCGGTTCACGGGTCTCCACCCCGGTGATCTTTCCGTTTTCGAGAATAACACACCCTGTTCCGGGTTGTAGCTCCGGGGTAAGGATCCGTCCGTTACGAATTTTTATTTTTCCAGTGTTCAATTTTGTATCCATAGAATGAGTAAAATATAAGGTATAAGAAACAGGGGATTAACACCAGGTATCCGGTACGGACACTAAACCGGTCAGCCAGCAGTCCGTAGATAACGGGCATGAAGGCATTTCCGCAAAGCGCCATCACCATAAGAGAGGAGCCCCGGCTGGTCCATTTACCCAGATCCCGGATAGCCAACGGCCAAATCCCTGCATAGATCAGGGCATTGGGCACACCCATCGCGCAAAGGAACCAGATCGAACAATCTGTTTGCAGGCCCATGAACCGGATAGACCCCGGTATAAGCAATACGCCACAGGAGAGAAGGAGCCCGGTGATGGTACTGATCTGTAACATCCGTTTCTGGGAGACTACTTTGGGGATCAGCAGGATACCTAACAGATACCCTCCCAAGGCACAGGAAAGGGTGATGCTGGGGAATAGCTTTGCCTCGTTGAGATCCAGTCCCATCGATTCGGCGTAGCTGATTACCGTATCGATGGAAATGACCTGGGCCGCGACATGGAAAAAGATAGCACCGGCTCCCAGGATCAGGTAAGGGTAGTCCAGGATGGAAGCCCGGCCGGTTTGGTTATCTTTTTCATCTTCTGCCTGTTGTCCCGGCGGAAAATCCGGTAACGCAATGAACCGGATGGAATATCCGAACAGGAAAAGAAAGACGGAGAGGAGGGCGTAGGGAACCATGACACGCCGGATTAATTCATCCAGTAACCTGTTCTTTTCTTCTCCGGTAACGACTTCCAGCCGGATCATTTCAAATAGTTCCGAATCAGACGATTTGAGGATGACGGCGGCAAACAGGAGAGGAGCCAGAATGCCTGCGATCTTATTACATAGTCCCATCATACTGATCCGTTGAGCGGCCGATTCGATGGGTCCGATCATCGTTACATAGGGGTTTGCGGCTGTTTGCAGGATAGCCAGTCCGGTACCTGTTACGAACAACCCACTCAGGAAAATTCCGTAAGTCCGTAACCAGGCAGCAGGTACAAAGAGCAGGGTTCCGGCAGCCATGAACCACAGCCCGGTCATGATCCCTTTTTTATATCCCACCCGGTTGAGCAGGCGCGACGCAGGGATAGACATCACCAGATAGGCGATGTAGAAAGCGAGTGCTACGAAGTAAGATTGCGTGTGGGTTAGCTCACATGCTACCTTAAAGTAAGGGATCAGGATCGCGTTCACCCAGGAGACGAGGCCAAAGATAAAGAAAAGACCTCCCAGAGTTACCATAGGGACCCACGGATTCTTTTTGTTCATTATAGTTTAATATAAATTCGTTTTATATACAGTCCGTACCCTACTACCCAGATCAGTCCGGTAAAGAGAAGGGCGTAGAGCAGGGATCCCAGGTAATAACCGGCGACAGGCACCAGTACTTTCCCGTACAGCCAGGGTTTTATCCAGATACCTGCCAGGATGCCTAATACCCATCCGGCCACATACATAAAGAGGGGGTTGATCCCGAATGCCTCAAAGAAGCGGCTCCAGCGGGTGTAGTGTTTCATATCAATGATCCAGACCAGGAGTGCCAGCAATAAAGAACCGGCTCCACAGGTCACAAGTGTATAGGAGGAGGTCCACAGTTTTTTATTGATAGGGTCTCCGTATTGTACCAGGTAACCGGCAAAGAGCAGGATGGTTCCCAGGATAAATAACCCGCGGGTCCGTTCTCCGTTGTCTTTTACCTGGCTGATGATACAACCTGCAAAGCCACCTATCAGGACATGGGCAAAACAGGGGAGTGTACTGAGTAATCCTTCGGGTTCAAACGGGAAAGAAGTTCCATCCGGCAGCCGTTCGGTGATAAGATGTCCGGCTCCTAATAGCAGTTGGTCCACTACAGATATGAGATTCTCTCCCGAATGGACATATCCGTTAAACAGGTGAAGAATGGCCATGTAAAAGAGGAGAATGCCTCCCGAAACTCCTAAATAATATTTTTTCGGGAGTAGCAGGGCCAGCAGGGCGCCTCCTCCATAAGCGAGAGCCAATCGCTGCATCACACCCAACACCCGGAAGGTTTCCCAGTTGAGCTGTCCGTACATGACTTTGGAAAAAAGTTCAAGTGCCAGTCCCACCATAAAGATAGCCAAGGTGCGCCGTATGATTTTTCCAATCGCTTTTCCTTTTTCTCCGTTTTCATATTTTCGGAGTGAAAAGTGAAGGGATACCCCCATCATAAACATGAAGAAAGGATAGACCAGGTCAGTCGGCGTGAGTCCATTCCAGACCGCATGTTGCAGAGGGGCGTATACATGGCTCCAGGAACCGGGATTATTTACGAGGATCATACCGGCGATGGTAATCCCTCTCATAACGTCAAGTGCAAGCAGGCGATTGTTTTGCATACCTTTTTTATTTATTATTCAACGTATCATAGATCACTTGTAGCAGGCTCTCCTCCTTTGTTTGCGGATCGTGGGAGAGGGCCCATATCATAATTCCTCCGTATCCGTTATCTACCACGAATTGTGATTTTTGTTTCATGGTGGGACGTCCGTTATAGAACAGGAGGCCAATCTGGTCTTTTTCTGTGGGATTTTCACCGGGATAAGTTGCCAGAATGTCTATGTAAGGGATATGGGTGGCACCCACCGGAGAGTCTTCCGAAAGGAACTGTACGCCGTAGAAAGGAACTCCCAGGATAATCTTTTCTCTGGGTACTTCCCGTATTTCAGACCATTGGCGGGCAGCGGATACAAAGTGGTCCCAGCCGGCATGCTGGGCGACCAGCGAGGTTCTCCATTTGCCTGTGAAATCATAGACCATTACATTGACCAGATCGAGATACTCAAACATGCTGTTGCGGAATACGTTGTAGTTTCCCCATCCGTCATTCCACTCTTCATAGCCGGCACTTACGGCCGCGGTGAGAAGTTTCCCTTCGGGAAGGGCTTCCCGTAACTCTTTGTAAAAAGTCTCAAGGGCTATTGCCTTTTTCGTGTCTTCTTCCCCGGCTGTGCCACTAGGACCTCCGGTCCACTCTTCGTAATCTATGTCCAGTCCATCCAGCCCCATCTCATCCACTGCTTTGATCAGTTGGTTTACCAGCCGGGCGCGATAGATGTCGTTTTGCAATACCGCTGACATCGTTTTGGAGCTACCTCCTCCGACAGACATCAGTATTTTTACTCCTTTGGCCTGTCCTTCCCGGTAGATGGGAGTCAACGGTCTCAGACCATCTGCCAGCAGGTTCCCTTCTTCCGATACCCGGCCGAACGCCATACTCAGGTGGGTCAGTTGATGCCAGGGGATCTGGTATTCCGGCAGGAATTGGGATTGCAGATAGCCGAATATTACTTTCTGAGGCGGTTCTGGTACCTGCCCGGTAGTCTCCGCTGTACAGCCAGCCAGCATCAGGATACAAAAAACAGTTAACAGCATCTTCTTCATTTTCATGTGTATATATTGATTGACGTTTTGTTTTTATTCAGCCGCTTCTGCGACATTGAGTAGATAGTCTCTGTAATTTAGTTTTCCGTTGCGTTCGGCTTCCAGGCGCAGGGCGTAACTGCCGGCAACCGGTACGGTATATCCTAATTCTTTGGTCGTAGAAATTACGGTTCCATCCAGCAACCACTTCACCGAGACGCTTCCGTCAGCCGGAGAAATTTGTACAGAGAAGTTGAGGGGCTCTGCTGTCGTGGCATTCAGGGTTTCCGGAAGATTTGAGTAAATATAAGGGATCTCACCGGCTCCGAATACCGGGTTGTCCGCGGAGTCGTCTTTACAGGCCATAGCTGTTACCAGCAGTAAAAGCCAGAAAAAAATATGTGTTGTTTTCATCTGTTCTGTTTTTGAAATTAATATTCTTATTTATCCCACCACACGCGTTTGGTCCAGTCATCCGAACCACCTAACCGTTCAATTGCAACCTGTAAATTCTGTGCATTTTTCACCTGCTCTTCCAACGGGTATTGCATGCGCCGGGGCATTTTACCATCGGATTCGTTTTCCTGCGGATAACGGTTATAGAATGTGGTGTATTCAGACGGCATGCCGGTTCGGCGGATATTGGACCAGGCTTCAAAGGGGTCTAACACATACAGGATCCAGAGCTGTTTGTTGATCTCCTCGAGTGCATCGGTTCCCGTATCTAATGCCCGGACATTGACAAAAGCGGAAATGGCTTCCTGGGAAGGAAGAGGGGCATTGAACAGGCTCCACTGTTTGATAGCAGCTTCCAGCCCTCTTTTGTAATGGGTTTCTGCGCTTTCCGGAGAAATATTCCAGCCTCTTACGGCCGCTTCAGCCAGGAAGAACTGGGTTTCCGCGTATGTCAGGTGAAGGTAGGCGGATTCAGATGCAGTGATCAGATGGGAAGGCTGGATCCGTTGATAGTGGTGGGTGATGTTTACCTCCTGGCCGTCTACGTCGGCAGTAATCGCCGGAGCCCATACGGTTTCACTTCCTACGCCACCCCCGTACAGGAATTCCTGCGAAGGAACTGCCAGCAGTTCGCCCAGCCGTTCGTAGATCAGGTCTGTAATGTTTGTCCGTTTGACATCATTCAGGTAACAACCTCCGATAAAGAGCAGACGGGGATCTCCTTCCAGAGCGGCTTTTAAATCATCCGTCATACGGAAGTTACTGGCTTCCGGTGAAGCGAGCAGGCGGTTGGCGAACCCGTTACCGGGGCCTGCGTCAATGGTGCTTGTTTCATGCTGTACAAAACAGATGTCGTCATTGGATTGCATCAGTCCAGCCTGGTAAGCCGCTTTGGCTTCCTGTTGTGCTTTTTCCGGGTTCGCTTTTACCAGCCGCATGGCTACCCGTAACCAGAGAGAATTGGCAAACCGTCTCCACTTTTCAATATCTCCATTGTAATACAGGTCATATTGGGGCGTAGCCCTTGCCGGGTCTAATTGAGCGGAAGCTTCGGATAATTCTTTCAGGAAATCCATATAGATATCTTCCTGCTTGTCATAGACCGGTTTGATGATCCCTTCTTGGTAGATCTTCCCGGCTTCAAAATAGGGAATATCGCCATAATAATCCGTTATTTTCATGAAGGTCTCCACCTGCAGGATACGTCCCATCGCATGGATATTCACTAACTCTTCCTCTTCTTTTGTAAGGGAAACCAGGGCTGTTACGTTCTTTACAATGTTGGGATAGTAGTGGATCCACATCCGTTCCATGTAACTAATGTTCTTTTTCCCTTTTCCTCCGTGTTCGGTTGAACCGTAATCGGCTGTCCAGTGGTTTATAAATCCACCGGGATAGGCCATAAAACGGTGTACTGTCTGATGATCCTGTGAATGGGCCAACTGCACGGTTGGAATCAGCAGTTCGGCCGGCATATTGGTCGATTTGGTCGGATTTTCATTTAATTCCGTCAGATCCGTACAACCTATACACATCAGAAGGAGGATGGCCGGATAGATCCATTTATTCGTTTTCATATAAAATAGTATTTTAGAATTTAACATTGATTCCGAAACCGAATGTACGGCGTGAAGGTAATGACCCATATTCAAATCCCTGCCCGTTTCCGTTATTATAGGAGGATTCGGGATCAATATTTTTCAGTTTTGAATAGAGTAAAAACAAATTTCGTCCGTAGGCGGAAAGGGAAACTGATTCAACCGGGGTGTTCAATAACCACTTTTTTGGGAATGTATAGGAGAAAGATAATTCCCGTAACTTGATATAGGAGTTATTATAGATGAAGGGCTCCGGTGAGTTGTTGTGAATACTGTTCCAGTAGTTGTACGGATTCACGTACACATCATTAGGCACATAGCTTTCGTTACCGTTTTCATCCACTACTAATTTTACACCCTGGCCGAGGTAACCGCCGGTAGGTTGCCAGTCGCCTACAGAGGCGTTGGCTGCCAGGCGGGCCTGTTCGGAGGCATACCATTCTTCACGTCCTTCAAGGGTATTTTTAGAAGTCCCTTTCAGGTGGGCCTGCATCATACTCATAGAATACACATCCGCTCCGAATTTCATATCCACCAGTACGCTGGCTGACAGGTTTTTGTAGTTAAATACATTCCGGAAACCGAGGGTGAAGTCGTAGTTGCCGTTCCCCAGTACGGAGACATTCTCCTCATAGGTGGGTAACCCGTTTTCAAAGATAATCTCACCGGCTTCGGTGCGCTGGAGCTTTTTACCGACAATGACTCCGTAGGCCTCTCCTTCACTGGCATAGATGAAGGCATTGGCCCAACGGGCAGCAGCCAGTTCATAGTCTTTTACATCTTCATGGAGCTTGACTACTTTATTCACATTCTTGGCAAAGTTGAGGTTGGTAGTCCAGCTGAAATTACGGGTTTGTACGGGAACACCGGTCAGCGCTACTTCAATCCCCTGGTTGGTGATTTCACCGGCGTTGATCATGGCCCGGTTATAACCGGTTGTCTGTGAAATGGGTAAGGATAATATCTGGTCTTTTGTCGTTTGTTTATACAGAGTTAAGTCAAGCCCCAGGCGGTTGTCAAAGAATTTTACATCCAGGCCAACTTCCATGGAGTAGGTGGAGGTGGGTTTCAGGTCGTTGAAAGGAACTGTTCCTGATGTGATTTGTCCTAACGGAACCCCATTTACGGTATAGGATTTCAGGCCGTATTCCAGAGACAACCGGTAAGGATCGGTGTCACCCCCTACTTTGGCCCACGAGGCACGTACTTTCCCAAAGGTCAGCCATTTGTCATGTGCAAACATATTGGAGAAAATAAGACTACCGGATACGGATGGATAGACGTAGGAGCGGTTGTCCGGATTCAGGGTAGAGGAGACGTCATTGCGTAAGGTCACATCTACATAGACGATGTCGTTGTATCCTGCACTTGCCTGGCCGAACAGGGAACGAACCTCTTTTCTGCTCAGGATATGTTCGGTTTCAATGGTACTGTAATTGGTGATGTCTTCCAGTTCCGGAACGATCTGGTTGCGCCCGGTCTGGATCATGGATTCAAAACGGTACTGCATCAGGTTCCCGCCGATGAATCCGGAGAGGTCGAATTTATTTATTTTCTTCCGGTAACGAAGCATCACTTCGTAATTGTATTGCAATACATTGTTGTTGCGCTCTTTTAAAGCACCCTCCAGAACATCCGGTGTATAGCGGGGAGTGAATTCGGTCACACGGAATGTATAGGTATCTACCCCGGCTTTTACGCTGGCCACTAAATCCGGGATGATCTCATAACTGAGCCGGGCCTGCCCGATCAGCCGGTTGCGGCGGGATTCATTGGTCATCTCATGGATGATCCAATAGGGATTGATCCGGTATTTATCCCCGTTCCATTCATTGTAACGTCCGGATTCATCCTTGTAGTTGCTTGCCAGCCATTTCTGGTCGAAGCTGGGGGCAATCCCGATCAGGGCATTCCCCAGGTTGTTGGGACTATCTGCCAGGGCCGGCCGGTTGTTGACTCCTTCATCCGTATAGGTGGCCTGGGCTTCGATAGTAAAGTTCTTCCCTATTTTGGTATTCCCTTTGAATGTGACTGTAGTCCGTTGCAGTTTGGACTCGGGTACGATGTCTTTGTTCTGCATGTTGGAGATAGAGAGGCGCAGCGCATGGTCATCGGCACTTTTGGTAAAGGCGATGGAATTGGTGGCTGTGACTCCTGTATTGAAGAAACTGAGAATATTATTATTTACGTTTCCATAACTTTTCATTTCTCCGTTATAAATGGGTACTGTCAGGTTGGGATCTAATTTACCTCCCCAGGCGACCTGGGTCGTTCCGGAGGCACTTTGCCAATCTAACGGCGGTTGTCCGTCGCGTCCCTGGCCATATACCCGCTGGTAGTCGTCGAAGTAGGTAAGTAATTTCACGAAACTCACATTGGAAGAAAACTCGATGCCGATCCCTTTCTTTCCCTGGCCTGATTTGGTAGTGATCAATACCACCCCATTGGAGGCCCGCGAACCATATAAGGCGGATGCGGACGGCCCTTTCAGAATGGAGATGTTTTCAATATCATCAGGGTTTAGGGACGACATCACATCGCCATAGTCATATCCTCCGTTTTTACCTGCGCCATCGAGTTCCGTATTGTCTACCGGCATCCCGTCGATCACATACAGGGGTTGGTTGGAACCACTGAGCTGGGAGTTTCCCCGGATCAATACCCGGGTAGAGCCTGAAGGTCCTGCGGTGGTACCTGAAATATCGACACCGGCTACTTTCCCCATGAGAGCTGACATGACATTCTGTTCATTGGCTGCCGTGAGGGTTTCGTTGTCAACCGATGCGACCGCATAGCCCAACGCTTTACTTTCCCGTTTGATACCCAGGGCGGTGACTACCACATCATCTATCAGGATACGGTCTTCTTCCATCAGGATGGTCAATTGAGTTTTTCCGTTGGTTTTTATCTGTTCGGTTTTCATGCCGAGGTAAGAGACCACTAAGGTGGTGTTTGCTGAGGACACTTTGATGGAAAACTTTCCATCTACATCGGTGATTACGCCATTCAGGGTTCCGGCCTCTAATACAGAGGCTCCGATAATGGGTTCTTTGTCCGCATAGAGTACATTCCCTGTAATAGTAATATTGTTTTGTGCCGCTACCGGCATCCGGCCAATCAGTAGGATCGCAGTGAGAAACAGGATTCTCGTTGGTATATTCCACGCTGCGAAATGGGTGAGTTTTACTTTTGCATTCACTTTTTTCAATTTTAGATTAATAAATAAGGTTCATTTCTTGTGTGCTGTATGTTGACTCCTGTATTGGGAAGGGGAGAGTTCGTATATCTTTTTGAATGTTTTACATAAATTGTTGTAATCATCGTATCCCATTTCCAGTGCTATATCCATGATGGGTTTGGTAGAGGTGAGCAGTTTTTCTGCGAAACTGGCTACCCGGTGTTCCAGAATATATTGATGGATGGATCCGCCGATGGTGGATTTAAACCGTTTTTCCAATACCCGTCTTGAGAGAGGAATCTGCTCCAGGATATCTTTGATCGTGATTTTCCGGTTACTCTCGTCTTCTATCATCCGGATCACGGATAATACCTGGGGATCATCGACCGCAAATCCTTCTGTGGACTTCCTGCGTTCGATCCGGAGCGGATTGATGATGATGTTAAACTGAGGAATATCCCTGTTCTGTATAATCTGGTGAAGCAGTTTTGCCGCCTGGTATCCTCCGTTTTCCACATCCAGCACGATAGAGGAGAGTGGGGGATCAGACATATTACACAGGATTTCATCATTGTCTACGCCCAATACGGCAATTTCATTGGG
>JAJQES010000083.1 GCA_021201565.1 Tannerellaceae bacterium | reverse complement strand
ATTATTAGCTATAGCGTGCACGTTTATTCTGACCTCCTGCCTGAATGAACTGGATAACTTTGACGCTCCGGACGGAGGAATCAAAGGACGGGTACTCGATGCGGAAACGAATGAACCGATCCCTCTCCCCTTTCAGGGTTCCACCGGAGTCATTATCAATATGCATGAACAAAATACCAATGCGACAAAATCAGTCGATTTTTATGCGAAAGATGATGGAACGTTTGAAAATTCCCGAATGTTTAATGGCGAATACAGGATTGTGGTCAACGGACCTTTTGTTGAAAAATGCGAAAGTTTTGTAACCGTAAAAGGACAAACTGAAATAGATCTCAAAGCAACCCCGTATGCACGCATCCAGGCTTCAGCCACAGCAACCGGACAGAAAGTAAGTATCACCTATAAAGTAACTCCGGCAAACGCGTCTTATACCGTCTCGGAAGTGTATGGTTACTGGAACTTTGCTCCGGGGGTTGATGACGGTGGAGCAAATTATGCAGGCAAAGTAACAGTCAATTCCCTGGAAGGAACGATTGAGTTTGATCTGGGTAACAACGATACGTTCCAATCCAATTTACATAAAATCCAGTCCAATGGAAATAAGATTTATGTACGGATTGCAGCAAAGACAGAAAATGTAATAAATTACAGTTCAACCATCACTGTAACTCTGTAATACCCATCCAGGCCGGTTCAATGGTTTCCGGACATGCGGAATCTGATATTGAACCGGCTTGTTTTTAAAACATTATACAATATGAAGAATCTTTTTTACTTTCTCTTTTTTATATGGTTCCTATCCCCGGTATGCACCCATAAGGCTGCTGCACAGGATGCTACAAAACTCAATCACCTGCCCGCATGGGCGTTAGGAGGTTTTGTAAGGCCGGCAGGAGTAAATCCGGTCATCACGCCGGATCCTGCAAACCTGTTTGATTGCCCTATGCAGGGAACATCCATCGGATGGGAAGAAAGCGATACCTTTAATCCGGCCGCTGTAGTAAAAGACGGTAAAATATATGTTCTTTACCGTGCGGAAGACAATTCCGCCACCGGTATCGGTAAACGTACTTCCCGGATCGGTCTTGCAGAAAGTACCGACGGGTTACATCTGAACCGCATGAAAACCCCGGTCCTCTATCCGGATGAAGACAATGCAAAGGAATATGAATGGCCGGGAGGGTGCGAAGACCCGCGGGTTACGGTAACAGAAGATGGCTTATATGTCATGATGTACACGACCTGGAACCGCAAAGTACCCCGCCTGGCGGTAGCTACTTCACGGGACCTGCTGACCTGGAAAAAACATGGACCGGTTTTTGAAACAGCCTACAACGGACGTTTTAAAGATATGGCCTGCAAAGCCGGTTCAATCGTCACCCGGTTAAAAGACGGCCAACAGGTAATCACCAAAGTAAACGGTACCTATTTTATGTATTGGGGTGAACACTTTGTTTGCGCCGCGACTTCCGAGGACCTGATTACGTGGACCCCTGTATTGGGTCCGGACAATGAGTTGCTAAAAATCATCACCCCGCGTAAAAACTATTTCGATAGCGCGTTAACCGAGTGCGGTCCTCCTGCAATACTGACTGAGAACGGTATTCTCCTGCTTTATAACGGGAAAAACAGGAATGATGATGAAGGACGTGACAAACGCTTCAATGCAGGCACATACAGTGCCGGGCAGGTTCTTTTTGATTCCAATGACCCGTATAAAGTAACCGGCCGCCTGGATGTCCCCTTCTTCCGTCCGATGGATGATTTTGAGAAGAGCGGACAGTATGTAGACGGAACGGTTTTCATTGAGGGATTAGCTTATTTAAAAGGGAAGTGGTTCCTCTATTATGGCTGTGCTGATTCCCAGGTAGGAGTCGCAGTCTATGATACAAGCAAACAAACTCCCGGAGACCCGGTTCCCGTATTTTAATAAAAGAGAAAAACGTATATGAAAAATATGATTTTAAGCCTGGTAATACTTGCAATGACAGGTATTCTCCATGCGCAGACCCCTAATTATTATATCCATCCGGACAGGATCTATCTTGACTCCAAAGACGGACATGGAGGAGCCAGTCAATGGCAAATGAAAAAAGCCGGAGATGTGAATGAGATGGCCGAACAGGTATCCATCCCAGGTTATAGCGATAGCAACTGGTTACCTGCTATTGTTCCCGGTACCGTTCTCAACTCGTTGGTATATAATAAGGAATATCCCGAACCCTATTACGGTTTAAATAATAAACTTAGCTCGGACCTTATCCCCGATATTGCGAATACGGGACGGGAATTTTATACCTATTGGTTCCGCACGGAATTCAACATACCGGAAAGTTATAAAGATAAAATCGTGTGGCTGCAGGTAGATGGGATTAACTACCGCGCGGAAGTATGGGTAAACGGCAACCTGTTGAGTACCATAAATGGGATGTTCAAACAGGACTTCATTGATATTACCGAATTTGCGAAAGTGGGCGGAACCAATGCCCTGGCGATTAAAGTATATCCCGTGGATGTACCCGGAACCGTACGGCAAAAACAGTGGGGTGCCCCCGGTGAATTCCGGAATGGAGGCGATGGCAACATCGGTTTGAACACGACAATGCTGATGAGTGTCGGCTGGGATTTCACCTACCTGGATGGAATCCGTGACCGCAATACCGGTATCTGGAAAAGCATTTCCCTGTATGCAACCGGACAAGTTGCGATGCGGCATCCGTTTGTAAAATCCGAGTTATCCAAACCGGATTATGACCGGGCGCAGGAAACGGTCAGTGTGGAACTGACAAATACCAGCACCTCCATGAGACCGGTCAGCTGTGTAGTGAATGGTGAAATTGTGGGCGAAGGAATTACATTCAGCAAAGAAGTAACCTTATTCCGCGGAGAAACGCAGGAAGTCGTTTTTACCCCACAGGAATATGCACAGCTTGTGATTGATAACCCACGGTTGTGGTGGCCGGTACATAAAGGAACTCCCGAATTATACGAAGTAAAATTAAACGTATCGGTAGATGGGGTTATTTCCGATTCTGTCAAAACACGTTTCGGAATCCGTGAGATCATTTCCGACCAGAATACCCCCGATAATTCCCGTCAATTCTATGTGAACGGTAAAAAGATCTTTATCAAAGGTACTAACTGGATTCCTGAAGCGATGTTACGTACCAATGATGAACGAACCTACGCGGAGCTCCGGTACACAAAACAATCCGGGATCAATCTCATCCGTTTCTGGGGAGGGGGTATCGCCGAATCCGATTACTTCTACCAGCTCTGTGATGAAATGGGATTTTTGGTATGGCAGGAGTTCTGGATGACAGGCGACACCAAACACCCACACGATAAATATTTGTATTTAAGCAATGTGGAATCAACGGTCAAACGCATCCGGAATCATCCATCCCTTGCCTATTATGTATCTTCCAATGAAAGTACGGAAATGCCGGAAGCAGAAGAGTTAATCAACCGGCTGGATGGTACACGCGGATACCAGATGGAATCCGAATGTTGTGGAGTACACGACGGTAGTCCCTACAAACAGGTCAATCCCATGCAACATTATGAGAATACCGCATCGGAAAGAGGAAGCCGTATAGACGGGTTTAATCCCGAATATGGAGCCCCGACTTTACCGTTAGTGGAACATCTGCGTGAAATTATGGATGAAAAAGATCTCTGGCCTATCAATAAGGAAGTATGGGATTATCACGACGGAGGAGGGTTCCACCTGATGAGCACCATGTATACAGATTTAACAAACAATTACGGACCTTCATCCGGAATCGATGAATTTGCGACCAAAGGCCAGTTTGTAGGAGCCATGAATTCCAAATCAATTTGGGAAACATGGAATTACAACAAACTTGATTATGGCGACCGGTATACTTCCGGATTATTATTCTGGTACCATAACTGTCCGCTGCCACAGGTCTGTGCCCGTATGTGGGATTATTCGCTGGAGCCGACCGCCTCTTTATACCATACACAAAATGCTTTGGAGCCTCTGCATGCACAGTTCGATTACCTGAAAAATACAGTATCCGTTTGCAATGACTATTACCGTTCTTTCTCTGGCTATAAAGTATCAGCCACTGTCTATAACTTACAAAGTAAAAAGGTATGGGAAAAATCCCAAACCATTGATATTCCCGAAGACGGAGTGGTAAATGATATATTTACAATCGATTTTCCATCCGGTATTACGAAAGTACATTTCATCAAACTACGATTGTTCGACGAAAAAGGGAAAGAAGTTGGCAATACATTTTACTGGCGTTCAACCGATGCTTATGAAGGATCAAAAACATTGACAGGACCAGCCTCATCAGGTTTTGAGTCATTGTCGGAATTACCGGCGGTACGTCTGCAAACAAAATACAAAACACGCCAGGCAGACGGTCGATATTACATTGATGTAGACATCAAAAACACGTCAGGCAGTATCGCGTTCTTTACCCAGTTACAATTTCTGGACCAACAGGGTAAACCCGTCCGTCCGAGTTTTTATACCGATAACTTTTTCTCCCTGTTACCCGGAGAATCCCATAAGGTAACCATCGAAACAGGAATAGAAAAACTGTCGGAAAATGTATTGGTTGTAAAAGGATGGAATGTGAACAAACAGACCTTCCCTCTGAAGAAATAAAAGTAATTCTCAATACAAATAGACAGACTTATCCTGAGTGTAAACAAAACCTCCTCCAGGTGCAGGTATTTTGTTTCACTCAGGATATTATATTTTTACCTTACCGGTTTTCATAAAAACCGGAGAATAACTGTTCATATCCGGCCCGGATCATCCCCTGGTCCGACCCCATGGCAATAAAAGTGTATCCCATCCGGATCAATTCAGGTAAATCTGCCGGATCTCTTACCAATATACCACATAGTTTATTCCTTTTCTTAGCTGCACAGGCTACCTTCATTAACGCCGCATGATAATCCATAAAATTAGTTCCACCTAATGCCTGTTGTAAATCGGAGGGGCCTACAAATAAAATATCGACCTCCTCCACCGCAGCGATCTCCTCCACCTGTTCCAATCCTTCCACCGTTTCAATCTGTGCCAGAAAAACAGGCCGGAAAGCATCCAAATCCTGACCGGAACCGGATAAACCATACCGGTAAGCACGGGCCGTTTTAGAAACCCCTCTGACCCCTTTAGGAGGATAATATAAGGCTTTGACATATTCCCGGACCTCCCCGGCTGAATGTACATGAGGCATCATAATGCCGTCAACTCCCCAGTCCAGCATTCTCCCCCACCAGGCGGGATCATACGATCCGGGCCGCACGATACATTTTATTTCCGGACAGGCTACTGCCTGTAAATTACTTAACAGATTGTTCGCTGTCATACAACCATGTTCCAGATCAAAAAGTAACCAATCAAACGGAAACATAGAAATTTGTTCCGTAATCACCGGTGAACCTGCCGACAACCAGGTTCCAAGCTGTATAGTCAGATGAGTGTCTTTCATAAATCTTCTATCTTTATTTTTCCCTTTAATCCGGCACATGCCATCCGGATTCTGTTTAACGTAAATTCCCGCAGAGACTCTCCATTGCTTCCTGTATCAATTAAAAAGAAATCACTGTTCCGTTCAAAGTAACCTCCCCCTACACGCAGGACCGATTTCACGATCATATTCCGCAACAGATGTAACCAGAAGCGTTCTTCCATATCCTCCGGTAATTTCCGGATCTCTTTATATCCTTCTATCACATATTGTACATGTTTCCCGCTATGGAAGCAGCCAATCAGGGAAAGATCATCAGAAACATCTCCTGAGATTGCATCATCCCAATCAATAAAGGCATGGATCCTGTCAGGCTCACCCAATATATTCCATAAAGCCAGATCTTTATGCACCAGACAACCGGACTGGATATTTAATAAACCGGCATGTGCATGTACCAATCTGTCCATTTCATCTGTTTGAGTAGAGGATAGAAACCCCCGGTCATTTAAAAAACGGAGATGCCGTTCCCAGTTCAGAAAAAAATAATCCCTGTAACAAGTATGCAGTCCCTTTAACTGTCCACTACTTTTCAACTGTTCACTATCAAACGAGCCAAATCCTTCAAAAGTCAGCGATTGCCACCGGGCCAGATGCCGGCCAATCTCTTTCATGATCATTTCCTCCTGGAGTACACGTGCTTTATAAAGTTCATTCAGATCAGAAAAAGGAACCAGATCCATAATTTGATAAGAACAGGGTGTATCTTTTCCTTTTGATTCTCCTTTATAAACGTTTACCACAGGAATCGAATGTTGGGATAAATAATTTAACAGATGAGTCTCTACTTCCATATACTCATCCGCTTCATTTCCGGTTTCCAGACGAATAAAATAGTTTTTACCCGGTGTCTCTACTACATAAGTAAGATGATTTCCCTGCCCTTTACCCGGATGAAGCTGATAAGGCTCTCCCCGGAAAAACCGGTCCAGTATTTTTCCCAACTCTTCTTCTGTTATCTCTTCTGTACGCCGGCCACGGTCCAATCCATAAAAAGCTAACGGCCGGTCACATTTCCAATAATAGATATTATCCCTTTTCGCCATTTATTCTTTGTTTTGTTTTTTATCTTTCCGGTCACTTTTCCATCGCCAGTAACCTGCCAGCAGACCACCTGTCAATGTCTGCATCACACTGCTGAATACCGCAGGAACAGCAGTGAAGGGTTCCATCGGGAAATTCTGCTGAGCCAGCACAGCCGCCAGTCCGCCGTTTTGCATCCCCGTTTCAATCGAAACCGTTTTAGCAGTCACAGGATCATATCGTAACAAACAGGTTATCACATATCCCAGCAAAAACCCTATACAATGCAACAGGGTCGCAGCCAGGAATAATTTACCGGCATTTCCGGCTATCACCGTAGCACTTTGGGCCACAATACTACCGGCAATAAAAACAATGGCCCAAACAGATAGCAAAGGACCGGCGATGGACACTTTTTTTATTAGGCCCGGAAATTTATAATTCAGATAGACCCCCACTCCTACAGGTAAGAGAACAACCTGGATAGTTGTTTGAAACATCCCCAACGAATCCACAGGGACATACGTTCCTGCCGTTCACATAGGAGAGGTGTTGCTATAATCGCCAGTAAAGTAGATACGGTAGTCATCAGGATAGAAAGCGCCAGATTTGCTTTTGCTAAGTAGGCAATTACATTCGAGGCCGTTCCTCCGGGACAACAACTCACTAAAATTAATCCTACGGCAAGCGAAGTTTCAAGTCCTGCTAACTTAGCAATCAACCAACCGCACAAAGGCATGATGGTATATTGAATCAACGCTCCCAATAGCAGAATAGCCGGCATCGAAAATATCTTTTTAAAATCTCCGACCTCTAATGTGATCCCCATTCCTAACATTACAATGATCAGGGCCGCGACCATCCAGTTTCCGGAAAACCAGGCGAAAAGAGGCGGATACAGGAAGCCCGCCAACGAGCTTCCGATAATCCACACCGGATAAAGATTCAGGAAAACAGTTATCCCTTTCATCAGAGTTTTTATTTTATATTATTAGATCTGTAATACTCTATAGTACCCGGTTTGCTGATCAGCATCCGTTCCCTGCTTTTAGGACTTTGGAAAGCACCTTTCAAAATGTCCTCCTCCGTAAAACGGGCCATCAGGATCTCACCGTCCGTTTCACGGTTGCGGTCATAAGAAATAAAAATAGTTCCGTCAGGTGCCTGAAACCCATCCGGATAAGACAACCCCCTCCGTTCGTCCAGCATTAAACCTCCTATCCAGGTTTTACCATCATCCTCAGAAAGAAATGCTTTTAACTGTGAACGCATCTTCGTCCGCTGATGAATATCCCCATGCTTTACTAATAATAAACGGCCGGACTGCAAACGGGTAATAAAATGGCGTGAACTGGGCTGCGGAAGATATTTAACCGGTTCCGTCCAGGTATACCCCTGATCATAGGAAATGCTTTCATGTATTCCGTTGGTAGTACGTGCGGTCATCCACCACGAACCATCCATCCGTTCAATCACATGATGTTCATCATACGTTTTATAGGGAAAGTCTACACCTCCCCTGCGTTCCCAGGTTTTACCCTGGTCCGTTGAAATAAACACATGGGCCAGCCGCAAAGAGTCCAGTTCCGGATAGGCCTCTTTGTATTTAGGGTAAATCATCCGTCTGGTCCATAAAGAGACCGGTAAAACCCATGTTCCGTCCGACATAACAGCCGGTTTATTCAGAGAACAGCCATGCCAGATACGTACCGGTTCAGACCAAACCGGAGAATTACTGTCAGGATTTTCACAAATGGTGTACCAGTTTCCTCCCCTTCCATCAAAATATTCCATAGACTGGTCAAAGAAAAGCCATAACCGTCCTAACGGATCTGTCCAGAGATTACCCACGATTGTGCTTCGTCTTTCCCCTAACGTAGCATCATGCGGATCAATCACTAACCGGGGTTTAGACCAGGTCATACCCTCATCATCACTTGTTGCCAGGACAAAAAAAGCATCCGCATTGTCTCCACCTCCTACCCAACAGGCCCATATCCGGCCATTAGGAGTCCTTTCGATCCCGATCGTCATTCCGTAATCCAGGGTATGATAATCATATTCAGGGATAGGATTCAACAGTAGCCGGGGAGTCTCCAACCCCGGATCCACCGGTTTATTTTGTGCATTCACCCATATACACCCCAATAGAAGTAAACTTATCAGTATAATCTGTTTTTTCATCCGTTCCATTTATAAATAAGTGATTAATATTTATCATTTTGTACCAGCGAAGGGTTAGCATCCAGCTCCCGCTGTGGTATAGGAAAGACCAGATGATGTTCATCCACATTTTTACCTATGGCACGTAATGTTTCCACAAACCGGCCCGTTCGTTTCAGGTCAAACCAGCGATGTCCCTCAAAACAGAGTTCTTTATTTCTTTCCTCATACACAGCTTCCCTGAATAAGGCCTGGTCCATATTTTCAGGTAGCAGGTCCGGTAGACCGGCCCGGTTACGGACAGCATTCAGTGCCCTGAATGCTTTGGCCTGGCCATACCCTGTTTCATTCAGGGCTTCTGCATACAGTAATAAGGCATCTGCATATCTTAAAATAGGGAAATTCCTTCCCCCGCGGCTACCTTCACAGGTATCGAAATATTTAAAACAGAAGGGAATATCAAACTGTACCATCTGGCCTGAAGTATAATGTGGATATTCTGTTTTCATCAGTTCAAAGCGTGCATCCGCCGGATCAAATGAATGGTAAAAGCCCATTTCAGGAGCAATTTCACCTGTGCTCTGAATAGCCAATATGCCACTGGACCGGGGTGAAAACGAAGCCGGCAAAATGGTATTATTTAATATACCGGCCTGAAACTGTGAAGAAAGAATATGTTCCCGGCTGTTTTCATTCGCTTCATCCCATAGTTCCTCAATCGTATCAAATAAATAATCCGAATAAGGTTCCTGCAATACATTCTCCAGAATAGTGACCGCTGCCTGCCATTTATCACTTTGTCCAAGCGGATAACCGGCCATCGTAATATACACTTTTGCCAGTGTGATCTGTGCTGCCACACGCACTATACGTCCTGTATTTACCTGCGACCAGCTTTCAGGCAGATACCGGCTTGCAAACAGGAGGTCTTCCACGATCTGTTCATATACCTTTTCCTGCGAATCACGGGGTATTTCCAGATTTTCAAGTTCTTTGGTGTAATCAGTAGTCAACGGGACGTCCCCAAACCAGCGTACCAGGTTAAAATAAAACAGAGACCGGATAAACCGCGCTTCCGCAATAAAAATATTTTTATCTTCCTCTGCCAGATCGGGTACATCCGGGATTTTATGAATGGCCATATTCGCCCGGTTAATGGTACGGTAACAATGCTGCCAGAAGCCACTGAAATTAGTGTTATTCGCATCATAGGTAAAATCATTCATAGCCGTCAGGACTATATCTCCGGCATAGCCTACCCGTCCCTGGTCGGTAGGCAACTCCGTCATAGGAAATAATTTATAAAAACCGTATTGTCCGGTAAACCCGGCATAAATAGCCAGTACACCCGATTCCGCCTGTTTAGCATTCTGGTAAAAGGATTCAGGATCAATCGTACTACGCGAGTCCTCATGCAAAAAATCCGTACAGGCAGTAAACCCTATGATTGCTACGGCCATACATAAAAATATATTGTTTTTCATTTTGAGGTGATTTAAAAGATTAATAAGTAATACTTATCCCGCCGGTGATCGTCCGTGCCTGCGGATACCAGTTCCGGTCATATCCAAGCCGCTGGTTATCATCTCCGAAACGATTCGCCTGTGGGTCATATCCGGAATATTTCGTAAATACATGCAGATTTTCAATATTCATATACACCCTGAGTTTTTCCAATTTCAGTTTTTTCAACAGTTTCGGTTCCAGATTATATCCCAGCGTTACATTTTTAATCCGCAGGAAAGACCCATCTTCGATATGATAAGACGAAGAACGGGGATCCAGGCTGGAACCTAACCGTTGATGGGTGGCAGAAGGATTTTCCGGAGTCCAGGCATTGTAATACATATCCCTCAGCGTATTGGTAGTACCATTCGGCAATTTAATATCTATATACCATTCCGTCATAACATCATTGCCATAAGTACCATCGATAAAAACTGTAAGGTCCATATTCTTCCAGCGGAAAGTATTCCCTATCCCGTAAATAAATTTAGGATGTGGATTCCCTACAATATCCCGGTCATCCTGATTAATGATATTATCCTCCTCCGGATTCAGGTTTTTATATTTAATATCTCCGGGTACAGCATCCGGTTGGGCTGAGTTCGCTATATCCTCTCCTTCCTGCCAGATACCAATAGCCACATAATCATAAAAAACACCCATCGGCTGGCCAACCCGTAACAAATTACCGGCACGGGTCACTGTTGTAATGATCTCATCCACTCCACCCAGATCCAATACCTTATTACGGTTGGCAGAGATATTCAGTGAAGTACTCCAGCTGAAATCCCTGGTTTGGATATTTTGTGTATTGAGCGTAAACTCCACCCCTTTATTGGAAACCGCACCAATATTCTGGTAACTTGTTGCAAATCCTGAAGTATAAGGAATTTCACGGCTCATCAGCAAGTCAGTGGTTTTCTTGTAATACAGGTCAAAAACAAAAGAAAGCCGCTCATTGAATAGTCCCATATCCAACCCAATATCATATTGAGCAGTTTTCTCCCATCGGAGATTCGGATTAGCCACAGTGGTCGGATTAATCCCCACCACACGGTCCCCATTCAGGACATACGTATTACCATCCATTTGAGCCAGCGCCCGGTAAGCGGAGATTTCCTGATTACCGGTAGCACCTGCCGAAGCCCGTATTTTCAGGTTACTGATCTGTTGAATGTTCTCTATAAACGGCTCCTGGGACATACGGTAAGCCACTGCTCCCGAAGGGAAAAACCCATATTTATTTCCTTCCCCGAATTTGGAGGACCCATCCGCCCGTGAAGTAAAGGTGAACAGGTATTTATCTTTAAGCACATAATTCAACCGCAGGAAATAAGAATTCAGGGCTGTTCCCGTATAAGAGGAAGAAGAAGGGTTCTGCGTCTGTCCCAAAGAGAGATTATTATATTTGAAATAGTCATCTACAAAATCCTGTGCAGAGGCACTCATGGTCTCCGAATCCGATTTGCGGAAAGAGATACCTCCCATTATATCCAACTGGTGAATCTGATTGATCCGTTTTTTGTAGGTTAATGTATTTTCATTTTGCCAGGCTACAAAA
Source organism: Tannerellaceae bacterium (assembly GCA_021201565.1). GTDB lineage: Bacteria > Bacteroidota > Bacteroidia > Bacteroidales > Tannerellaceae > UBA4116. Next base: position 1,527 of record JAJQES010000083.1, on the reverse strand, counting down.
CGGGTAGAAGAAAGAGACGCATTTCCCCCAACACTAAAGGCTGTGTTACTGGTCGGATAACCGTCTTTCACATAATAATAACTCTTCCCGTGTGACATATCCATCCCTACGCTGGTTTTGAGTGCTAAGTCTTTCGTGAAACTGATTTCAAAAAAAGCATTCGCCAGAATATGGGTTTTCCGTCTGAAATTATCATACTGAGTCATGGCAACCGGATTCCCACTGCCGTAAAAAGGACCACCGTATTCTTTAGCCACCGTTGCATTCGATCCCCAGGTTCCATCTTCATATTGAACCGGAGCAATCGGTGAAGTCATATTGGCAATTACCACAGCATTGGAGTTATCGTTATCTAAATAATACTCCGACCCGGACAGATTAACACCAAAAGTTAACCAGTCCGTTAATTTACTGTCCAGATTCAGCCGGGCGCTTCCCCGTCTCATCCCTGAACCGGAAACCACTCCATCCTGTGAAAAATAACTGCCGGAAAAATAATATTTAGTATCCCGGTTACCTCCCGATAACGACAACTGGTAATTCTGGACTGCTGCCGTACGGAATATTTCATCCTGCCAGTCTGTTCCTTTTCCAAACATCTCCGGATGCTCAAATAAAGGTTCCAGGCCATCTGCTTTTCTGACGGCATTGGAATAATAGGCAAATTCAGTAGCATCTAACAGATCCATTTTTTTCAATACGGACTGCGCACCGGCATACCCGTCAAATGAGATACGGAACTTATTTTCTTCTCCCTGTTTAGTGGTTATCAGGATCACCCCATTGGCTCCCCGGGCACCATAAATAGCAGTTGCAGAAGCATCTTTCAGGATTTCCATAGATTCAATATCATACGGGTTAATTGTAGAAAGGTCGCCTACTCCCGCGATCCCATCTATTACATACAGAGGAGAAGCATTGGTATTGATCGAATTTGTTCCCCGGATCCGTACGCTCATTTCCGCTCCCGGTTTAGCCCCGAATCCACTGGAAATCTGTACTCCAGCCACTTTCCCCTGTAACATTTGTTCCAAAGACCCATTCGGACGTTCCGCAACATCTTTTAGTTGCACACTCGCAATCGACCCCGTAATATCACTTTTACGCATGGAGCCATAGCCGACCGCAATCACTTCTTCCATCCATATACCATCCTCATCCAGCAGGATTTCCATATATTGGTAACTGTCTGCCTCTCTTTCCACCGTCTTCATTCCGATAAAAGAGAAAACAAGAATACTGTTCCGGGGAACCTGGATAGAAAACTCTCCGTTCAGATCCGTAGAAGTACCAAGGGTGGTGTTTTTTACAGTGACATGTACTCCGGGCAGGCCAATACCTGCGTAGTCAATGACTTTACCCTTCTGAATCACTTCCTGCTGCTGTGCCTGAAGTGTGAAGGAATAAAACAATAAGGTAATTATAAAATAGAAAAATATTCCTCTATTATACCAAAAAGATATGTTTTTCATATTATTGGGTTATAGTAGATGAATAAATAGATTCAACACATTCAGGCTCCGGCAT
>JAJQES010000404.1 GCA_021201565.1 Tannerellaceae bacterium | reverse complement strand
ACAGATCCTCATACTCCACAGGCGGGGATCTGGAGATCCCCTTCAACCAAATAGATTCCCTTCAACCAAATACTCTTTTTTGTTCGGATTGTAAATCCTCACCTCCAACAAGCTATTTTTCAATTAAATAAAATCTTGGAGGGAGGGGATATGCTATCCCCGACTAACGAATATTAGGATCTCCGGATCCGGACTACCCCCAATCCCTAAAAGCTATACAAGCAGATTGTTTATTAATCGGATCACAGATCCTTATACTCCACAGGCGGGGATCTGGAGATCCCCTTCAACCAAATAGATCCCCTTCAACCAAAAGATAAAGTAGGTTTATACCTCTGTTTATCAGTGGTTTTATTTTACTAATCGTACTTCATAAAAACGTGGGGTTTCCCGTCTGTTGAGTCCCTGTATTTTTATTTCAAAGGATTCTTTATGGGTGACTGGTTCCGGCAACTTATATTCTAATGTATAAAAACCGGTGCCGGGTTTTCGTTCGATCCGGTATTCTCCTATTGATTCTCCGTCTGCCCATAGCGCAAAGGAGGCGGTTTCATCTTCTCCGTATAGGGTTAAAGACAAAGAGACGTTTTCTTTTCCGGAATTCTTCATCTGATAACTGAACCATCCGCGGGCACTCCGCCAATGGCGGTCATTGGCCACTCCGGTACGGGTATGTTCTCCCTGATAGAAATGGTCGGACTCCGGTTGCTGTTCTCCCGGATAGATTAGATCGACTGTGCGGGCAGCCAATGCGGCTTTTTCTTTTTCCTCTGCTGCAAAGCGTGCCTGTAATTCCTGCAAACCGGCAGGGGTGGTATAAGGAAAATAGAGAACATACCGGCTGTCATGTATATCATAAAAAGGTTGTAACTCTATTTGTTTATAGGCTTCGGGCACGATCAGGTCGCTCAGGGTATAGGTTAAGGGTTTTCCGGCAACCGGTTTCAGGGCAGACACTATCTCTTCCTCCTTTCCGGCTACGATCATCGGCATTTCCTGTAAGGGGAATTTAGGACCCGCTGCAATATGGCCTCCCCGGCTATCATCTGCAAACAGGCCGGTCATTTCATTTGCTGATGTTTTGGCCGCTAATACATAGGGACCATCCATAATGGCGATGTAATCAGACTGGTCGGGCAACCGGTGTACGGATAAGTGGCGGGGCAGCGTAATTTCAACCCGGTCTCCTTCCTCCCATTTTCTGGTGACCGGAATATACTGGCCGGGAGCTGTATCGACTGAAACAGGGGTTCCATTGAGTGTGACCTGTGCTTCGCCGGGTGTTACCCAGGCCGGATACCGCAACCACAAAGTGAACTCCCGGGCCGTAGCGGGATGTACTGTAATGACTGAGCGTTCACTTTCCGGAAAACGATTCTCTAAGGATAGGGTGGTCTGTTTTTCTTTCCAGTCTAAGACGGAAGGAATATACATATTTATATATAGATCTTCACCGGAATATCCATAGATCAGTTCGCCGTAGCGCGCATGGTTTTCCAGGCCGGTTCCTACACAACACCAGAAGCCCTGATGCTGTTGGGAATAGACCCGGTAATGTCCGGGGCGCACCGGAGTGAAATACACAAAGCCTCCTTTTTCCGGATGTTGGGAAGAAAGGATGTGGTTATACATGGCCTGTTCGTAATAGCCTATATATTTTTCCTGCGGATCAGTCAGGAAGAGAAGACTACTCAGCCGTAACATATTATAGGTATTGCAGGTCTCCGGTCCCTGCTCTTCGGTGATCATGGAAGTAAAATCATCGGACGGATGGAAATGCTCCCGCACACTATTGCCTCCGATGACTACACTCCGGCTCTGTACTACATTGTCCCAGAAATAACGGGCAGCTTCATCCCACGCGGTGTTTCCTCCGGCATCCGCTATATATTTATAGCCGATCACTTTGGGTATTTGGGTATTGGCATGCAATCCGGTTAGTTTGTCTTCTTTCCGGAGTAACGGCTCCAGAATAGAGAGGTGGGAAAAACGACGGGCCAGTTCTAAATATTTTTCTTCTCCTGTTATCGTATAGACATCCGCAAATACTTCATTCAATCCGCCATGCTCACTGCGCAGCATATCCTGCATTTGTTCATCCGATAAACCGGAAGTGATCCCGATCATCCAATCCGTTAGTTTTACCAGCATCTGCCGGGCCTCTTCATGGCCGGTATAGATCCAGGCATCCCGTAATCCGTGGTAAATTTTATCTATATTATACAACGGCACCCATCCGCCATTCAGGTCAAACCCTCCGGCACGGATGTTTCCCGCAGCCACTTCCGCCCAGATTTTCTTTCCACCGGGTACTCCACTCAGATAGCCATCCCCGGACGCATCCTGTGCCCGTTTCAATTCACTGAGCATATACTCCAATCGTTCTTTTACAGCCGGGTCCCCTGTTGCAGCGTACATCTGGGACAGCGCCGACAGGTAATGCCCACCGATGTGGCCGTCCAGACCGGTATTTTCCCAGTTGGTATAGTTGTCAGCTTTCGGTTCCAAACCGCCTTCTTTCAGATAGGGAGCCAGCAGACGATCAGCCTCCAACCCCAGCAGATACGCTTTATCAACTTCCTGTGCCTGCTTAAACGGGCTGTCTGTCAAAGTGATGTCCGACAACCGGAACAATTGAATCTGCCGTTCTGTTTGTGCCTGTATAGAAACAGCTACACAAAAAAAGGTAAGCGTTATAAGGATGTGTTTCATAGAATGGAGTGTATATGGAAAAACAGTTTTTAATAAAGAGGAGGCTCCTAAAGAGCCTCCCGTAAGAAATTCATTAGTGGTTTATTGATATGTTTTACTTTAACGGAATCCGGTAAACCCCAAAACTCAGGGGAGGTAAAATGGCTCTTAACATACCATCCTCTACCGGGATTTCAAATTCAACCGGCACCACCTGGTCAGGCCGGCACATCGTATTTTTAGCTTCCAGGTCGGTATGCTGCAAACGGGTTACTTTTGCCGTCCGTTTCGAGGCTGGAACTCCTTCCAGCTCTACATTGACCCGCCGCTGACGGATACCGGTATTGGCCACTTTTACGATCAGTTCATGGGTTTCTTTATCCAATGCCGCGGTAGCATACAAATCTAACCGGCCGGTCAAAGGGGCTCCCTCCATAGTCAGAGCCACCACATCGGTTCCGGCATTTTGACCATACATCTGTTGCACATAATAGTTCGGAGTTTTCATGACATTCAGATTGTCAAACCAGATCAGGTCCGGTCTCCACTGCCAGGCTTCCACATGGGCAAAGAGAGGCGCATAAGTGGTAATATGAACCACATCAGCATTCCGTTCAAATCCAGTCATAAAAGCAGCCTCACACAATGCCGCATAGAAACTGTTTTCCCGGTTACGGGGATGGCAGGCATATTCACCGGCAAATACTTTCGGGCCGTTGCGGTCGTAGGAATCATACCGTGTGGCACCTTCTAAGAACCATTCCGGTGAACGATAGTAATGTTCATCCACATGGTCTACTTTCAGCCGTTTCATTTCCGGCCAGAGATATTCAAAATCTTCCCCTTCCGAACCGGGACCGGAACTACCGATAATTTCTATTTCCGGATATCTGGCACGGATCGCCTCAATGAATTTTTCCAGACGTTCCGGATAAAGCGGTCCCCATTGCTCATTCCCAATGGCTAATAATCTCAGGTTGAACGGCTCCGGATGTCCCATATCAGCCCGTACTTTTCCCCATTTGGACGTTACCGGGCCATTCGCGAACTCGATCAAATCCAACGCATCCTCAATAAAGGGTTTCAGATCTTTTACGGCTGTATGTTCGTGTGAATGTTCTTCGTTTTCAAACTGGCAGGACAACCCGCAATTCAGTACAGGCAATGGTTCTGCGCCTATATCTTCTGCCAGCTGGAAGTATTCAAAGAATCCCAGGCCGTACGATTGATAATAATCAGGAAATTTCTTATGGGCAAATGTATAATTCCAGCGGTTGATATTGACCGGACGGTTTTCAACGGGCCCGACTGTATTCTTCCACTGGTAACGTGTTTCGTGGGTAGTACCTTCTACGATACATCCGCCGGGGAAACGGAAGACACCCGGTTTGAGATCTTTGAGCGCCTGTGCCAGATCAGCCCGCATACCGTTGGGACGATTCATAAAGGTATTTTGCGGGAACATAGAGATATGTTCCAAATCGATGGTTCCCTGTGTTTCCATGGTGATCCGCAAGCGGGCTTTTTCTTCTGTTTTGCGGGGAGTCAGGGTAACCGAATATTTTGTCCAGTTCTTTCCGTTTACTTCTACCACAGCCCGTTCAAACAGGTCGTTATGGCTGTCCACCAGATTGACCCGCAACCGGACCGGGCCATTGGTTACTGTACGGGCATAAAAAGTCAGGTCGTATTTCTCTCCGGCTTTTACTCCGATTCCTTTAAACCCTTCATTGTCCAGACCGGTACCGGTGATCTGTCCGTTGTAGGTCAGCCGGGCATAATGGGGGTTCTTCGGGAACGCGGGATTTTTAGTTTGGATCGTTACGTTTCCAAACGGTGCCCATCCCATAAACGGTTCTTCAAATTCAAAAGAACGGTTTTTAATTAATTCTGCATACAGACCGCCATCCGCACCAAAATTAATATCTTCAAAAAAGATCCCATACATGGTATTCTGAATAGGAAAAAGTGGTTTATTCACATCTAATTTCATAGAATAAATAGGGTCCCACGGCATAGCCGGGTCCGAAGCAGATAACTGCTCTGCCGGTTGAGCAGTGGCAACCAGCACACTCATAGCTGCAAATAATGTAGTAATGGTTTTCTTCATCTGTTTGTTTTTCATTAATGTTTTACCGCAACAAAATAAAGGATAAAAGTACACTAATTAAAAAGCAAACTCCTAAAAAATGTAAAAGATGTTATACAACAGACTTAAAAGATTTAGGCTGAACGGTTCATTATGAATGAAATAAAATCCGGAAGCGGGTTAAACCATCCTCTCCGGTTTTTAGGGAAAACGAGCAATGATGTTGTTGGAGCACCTCCCGGATAAAGATTAATCCAATCCCCTGTCCTTTTGGTTTGGTAGAGAAAAACGGAGTAAAGAGTTTGCTTTCGGCCTCCTTTTGAATCCCCTTACCGTTATCAGCGATTTCCAGACCGGCCGGTTGGGCAGTTACACAAATAGAAATCACTCCATTTTCTCCGATAGATTCGGCTGCGTTTTTTATGATATTGACCAGCACCTGTTCAAAAAGAGCGGTATCCATATATACACAGGGGTTGCTTTCACATACATCCAGCACCAGGTCAATGGAACGGTTGGCACAGGCTGTTTCCATAAACCGCTTACAGGAAAGCACCACCTGTTTCAGATCTACCCTGCGAAGGTCGGGGGCCGGAATCCGCACCACATCGGCGAAGTTCGTAATGAACCGACTCATACTATAGCACCGGTCTACGGAAACCTGTAACACCTCGCAGACCTCTTCCATCCCTGGCTGCCCTTCAAAGGAATGCTGCAAAGTATCTAATGTGGAAGTGATACCGGCTGTCGTATTGTTTACTTCGTGGGCAATCATGCGGATCACTTTTTCGTATGCTTTTTTTTCCGCCTTAAAGACTTCTTCCGTCAGGGATTCCAATAAATAGAAGGGATGATGGAACCCTTTGTCTACAAAGGAAGAGTGTATACATTTATATATATTGGCATCACTCAGGCGAAGGGTCTGGGATTCGTACATGGGGATCTTTTGTAACTCCTGGGCCAGTACGGAAGGAATATCTATCAGTTTTTTGCCCTGGTATTTTTCTCCTTCCGGAAGCTGAAAGATTTTGCAGGCCGCGGGATTCAGGGACACAATTTCTTCATCCAGATTGAGGATCACTACACCCAACGGAGAGGCTTTGACTAACAGGTCTAAGAAATGATTCTGTTCCCGCAGGCTGATCCGCTCATGTTTGAGCTGTTCCATCATCTTATTAAAGATCTCCACAATACGGTCGGCTTCGGTTTGTCCCACATAACGCAACCGGGAACTAAAATCCTGTTCACGCAGTAACTCCATCCCATCTCCTATGATCTGCAAAGGTTTGATCATTTTTTGATAAAAAACGATCAGATAAATGACCGTTACTATCACCAGTCCCTCTACTATAAAGAAAAACAACAGGGAAGAGGAACGCACAACAAACCACCCCAGTAATCCTAACAGGAGTAACAGAAGCGCAGTTAATGTCCAGAATAACCCCTTCATAAATGGACAATGGACAATGGACAATTGACAATTAACTCACAATTATAATTCATTTCCCACCTCAGCATATTATATCTCCTTATTTTATTTATTAATTGTCAATTGTGTATTGTCAATTGTCAATTGATATTGTATTTCTCTAATCTTCTATATAATGCTGCCCGGCTGATGCCTAAAGCGGTAGCGACATGGGACAGGTTTCCATCGTATTTGCGGAGAGCCTGCAGGATAGATTCTTTTTCCAGCTCTTCTAAGGTTAACCCCTCCAGACTATTCGTAGTAGCGGCCGGAGGTACAACCATGGTTTGTTGATACTGTTGTTCAAAATCGGCCGCTTTCAATACCTCCTTACCGGAAACTAAGATCGTTCGTTCCACTAAGTTTTTCAGTTCCCGGATGTTACCCGGATAAGGCAGTTTTTCCAAAAAGACCAATGCGTCCGAAGAAAACCGGACAGGAGACATTCCATTTTGTTGGGTCTGTTTATCCGCAAAATAAGCAGCCAGTAAAGCAATATCTTCCCTTCTCTCCCGGAGAGGAGGCAGATGGATCGTGATCAGATTGATCCGGTAAAAAAGATCTTCCCGGAAACTCCGGTCTATTACCATTTGCCGCAGATCCCGGTTGGTTGCACTCACCACCCGCACATCTACTTTACGGGGACGGCTATCCCCCAATACCTCAAATGTCTGGTCCTGTAATACCCGTAATAGTTTGACCTGGCAGGAAAGATCCAAATCACCGATTTCATCGAGAAAAATAGTTCCTTTATCAGCCATTTCAAAACGACCGGTCCGGTCTAAAAAAGCATCGGTGAAAGCGCCTTTTTTGTGTCCGAACATTTCACTTTCAAACAGACTCTGGGATACACCTCCCAGATTCACCTTCACAAATGGAGCATCCGGCCGGCGGCTATTGGTATGGATCGCTTCCGCAATCAACTCCTTGCCGGTACCACTTTCGCCGGTAATCAATACAGAGGCATTGGTAGGGGCAATCCGGGAAACGGTACTCAACACCTCCATAAGTGCCGGGCTTTTTCCCACAATCTTATCAAAATGGAATTTATGATCGGCTTCCGTTCTATTGAGTGTTACTTGCTTCTGTTGTTTTTGCTCACTGATCTCAATGGCTGTACGAATCGTATTTAACAAAACCAGATTATTCCAGGGTTTGGTTACAAAATCAAACGCTCCCGCCTGCATACCGTTTACTGCTAAAGATATAGATCCCCAGGCCGTGATCAGGATCACCGGCACATCCGGTTGAAAGATTTTTACCTGTTTCAACAACTGTATGCCTTCTTCCCCGGTAGTAGACAATGAGAAGTTCATATCCATCAAAATCAACTGAGGCCGGGCAGCACGCAAAACTTCCAGCGCCTCTTCAGGACCGGACACTGCTGTCGCCTCATACCCCGCGCGTTTCAATAAAAAAGTAAGGGATGAGCGAACCGCCGAATCATCATCAATGATCAATATCATACTATTTGTTTCTTTAGAAAGATGTATTCCACGAAGATAAACAAAAGAACTCAGATAGAGAAACAGCAAATAAAAAATGAAGGGAACGCAGATAAACGCGGATTGAGCAGAAGAACGCAGATTTTTATTTTTTTCTCTTTAAAATTAAATCTGCGTTTATCCGCGTAATCTGCGTAATCTGCGTTCCCTTTCTTTTAGGCACTTATCCCAAACACTATCTCACCGGTTCAATCCTGAACGCGTATGAGAGAGGTTGATTTTCCGGGATCATATATTCAGGCAGCGGACGAGGCCCACAACTGGCATTCCCCAATCCCTGCTGAATACAATCCAGACTCAGGTATATTTCCGGCCGGCGGATCGCATCCAGTTCAAAATCATGTTTTGCCGCCCATAGATCTTCATCCGTAAAATGCAACGCACTAAAATTCAACCGGTCTTTAGAGGTGATCCGGATCCCCTTTTGCCGGTTATCTGTCAACTGAACCCATCTGACTTCCTCGCGGTTCCCCATTGACTGGCTACGTACATAATGTTCTTCTTCCATACCGGTTACAGTGGTCCGGTATTGTCCGAAGAAAGTGGATCTTTTTCTGTCCGGATAGTTTTCATACGGCCCGCGGCCATACCATTCCACCTGTTCCAGTTCTTCTGACAAAACCACCTGCAATCCTAACCGCCGAACGATCAGGCTATTCAATGGTTTCGTGAAGGTGGCATCCACATCAATGGTTCCATCCCCATAAATCGTATATTTCACAAGCCACGGGATAGTGACCGGATTTTTATAATCAATCGTAGCCTCCTGATAAGAAATCAGCGTCAGGCTCTTTCCATCTTCCGAAAGAGCGTAGGAAATCAGGGGTTTACTGTTGGTGGTCGGATGGTAATTCTGATCTGTGTATTTATCATTGCTGACACTCCGGTACCAATTGAACATCAGACCGTTTTGATCATGAAGTATTTCCCGGTTATCATACACCAGGGAAGTCACCGTTCCTTTCTCTTTATCAAAAACCATCCGGAAATCCGGTCCATCCAGCTGAAGCCTGTTTACCTGATCGGTTACCTCCAGTTTTTGCATCAGAGCAGTCACCATTTCCGGCACCCCTGCTTTAGCCGTAAGGGCAAATTGTCCGGCCGCTACCTGGTGGCCTGCATCTGCCCAACGGGTATTGTTTTTGAGCGAGACATACATATTCAGGAAATACTCTTTTCCTGCTTCCAGGTTCTTATTGTACGGCAGGACAACGGCTGTTTTGGTATGAGGCAGTAAATCAATGGACTCCAATTGCCCGCTTTCAACAGAAACCCCTTCTTTGACGACTTCCCAGGTAATAATAAACTCATTCAGATTGAGGAAATCATATTGATTTTCAATCTCCATCTTACCACTTCTCAGGGATAAAGGTTGGATCTGAACAGATTGATACACCTGTTTCGTTTCCAACAGCTTAGCTGTTACCCGGCGATCCGGTGTCACTAACCCGTTACAGGCAAAGTCAGCATCATTGGGACGGTCACCAAAATCTCCTCCATAGTAGAACCGGTCAGGCGATTGTCCAAACTTTGTCAGGCCCTGGTCCACCCAATCCCAGATACATCCTCCGATAAGCCGTTCGGATTTCTTTATATAATCCCAATACTCACCCAGGTTGCCCGGTGAATTACCCATAGCGTGTGCATACTCACACAGGAAATAGGGTTTGTCTTCTTCCATCTGGTCTATCCGGATCAGATCCCTCATATCAGGATACATCTGGGAGCGGATATCTGCTATTTCATTTTTACCTTCATAGTGGACAGGACGGACCGGATCCAGTTCTTTGGCCCGTTTATACATGGCATCAAAATTCTGTCCATTTCCCCCTTCATTTCCCAAAGACCAGAAAATAACAGACGGATGGTTTTTATCACGCTGAATCACCCGTTCAATACGGTCGACAAACGCCGGTATCCAGGACGGCTTGTCACTAATCCCGTGATTGCCATGATTTTCCAAATCGGCTTCATCCATGATGTACAAACCGTAATAGTCATAGAGGGCATATATTTTCGGATCGTTCGGATAATGACTGGTGCGTACCATATTGATATTGTGCTGTTTCATCAACAACAGATCTTCTATCATAGACTCTACCGGCACAGCCTTTCCATATACCGGATGGGTATCATGCCGGTTGACTCCTTTAAAGAAAACAGGTTGATTATTGATATACACACGCCTGTTTTTAATCTCGATCTCCCGGAAACCAAATTTGGATGACATGGCCTCCGTTACATTTCCTTTCTCATCTTTCAGGGATAAAATAACAGTGTACAGATCCGGCCGTTCGGCAGACCATAAAAGAGGATTGCGGATTTCTTCCTGTAACAAGTATTCGTTCTCTTTTCCACCGCCGATGGACTCTATAGAACGTGTAAGGGAAGCAACCTGTTTGCCAGCAGGGTCTATTAAAGTAACATCCAATGTTGCTGCCGGAGATTTCTTTCTATCAGCGTTCAGCAGAGAGGCGTTGACCTTAAAGATGGCTTTAGAATAATCATTCCCGGAAAATTCCGATTGCAGGAAAAAGTCCCGGATATGTAGTTTAGGAACGGCATACACATAGACATCGCGGTGGATACCACTCAACCGGAACATATCCTGGTCCTCTATATAACTGGCATCTGTCCAGCGATAAACCTCTGCGGCAATGGTATTTTGTCCCGTTTTCACATAGGAGGTGATATTAAATTCGGCATCGTTGTTTGCCCCTTCACTATATCCTACCTTCTTCCCGTTGATCCAGACATACATACCACTATATACTCCATTGAAATGCAGAATGATCTCCCTGCCATCCCAATCTGCGGGGATCTCAAACTCCCGGCGATAAGAGCCTACCGGATTGACTTCAGTTTCATTGGTATATCCTTTCTGAGGCTGGATCAACGGAGGATTGTTTTTATGCGGATAGGTTATATTGGTATAGATTGGCGTTCCATACCCCTGCATTTCCCAGTTAGAAGGTACCGGAATTTCTTTCCAGCCGGACACATCATAATTCATTTTATAAAAGTCAACCGGCCGTTCGGAAGGTTGCTTTACCCAGTTAAATTTCCAGTTTCCATTCAGGGAACGATATAAAGAGGAGCTGGTTGTTTCCCAGGGTTTATCAAAAGTTTTATCTGCTTTCAGACTCTCAACAGAGGGATAAGGAATATAGGTTGCATGTCCCGGTTCCTTGTTTACGCCAAAAATAAGTTCATTTTCCCATTCGGTTTTACCCCGTACAATCACTTCTTTCGGTGCTTTTACTGCGGTTTCTACCAGACGCCAGTATTGAGAGGAATTGGGTAACTGGTAAACCGGTGATCCGGCCGCTTCCTCCCCGTTAAAAGCGAGGTCCATATTGCTGTTGCGTTGCACAATACTATATGCCCCGGTCCCGGTAACGGTCAGCGTCCACTGCTGATTACTGTTGGAAGTACTGGATTCCCATTGCATCAACTCATTTCCACCACCCGAATGAATATTCCCGTTGTCCATACTTTTTTTAGTGTAGGGATTTGCAATGGTATAATACCCATTCTCCAACCGGGTAATTTTCCATAACTGTCCTTTATCTCCCCGCCTGTTAGGAGAAAGCACAAAACCGGTTCCATTCTCTTCACTTTGTTTGTTGTCAATCACCAGGCCGGACGGACTGACGATCTGATACAACACATCCGGATTGATTTCCTGGGCGTTCACCATACAGACGGCTGCCAGCAGCAGTAAACAGATATGGAAAAATCCCTTTGTTTGTCTTTTCATGTTTTATTCTTTAATTAGTTATATTTAAATTACCCGGCAGCTATCTGTTTCCTGCATAGCTACCGGGTAACCGGTTCCTGTCAATACCCCGGATTTTGTCCGTTGGTCCAGTTATCGGGCCCTCCATTCTGGGCGGCAATTACCGAATTCCGGTCAATGGCATCCTGCGGGATAGGCATGGTATACATTTTGGGCAGGAATATCCTGTTTCGAATTTCAGTAACAGTATACGTAAGGGTTCCATCACTGTTTTCTTCAATAAGCATTCCTTTCTGGGGACGGTTCAGGACTCCCGGTGAACCATCCGGCAGCTGGTCTGCAATTTTCCAGCGCAGTATATCCCACCACCGTTTGTCCTCAAAACAGAGTTCTACCCGGCGTTCCCGGTGAATGATCTCCCTCATTCTTTCTTTATCCACAATGCCATAAGTTGCTTCTATGGTGGGCAGGTTATTATTTCTGGTCCGTACTTTATTAACTGCTTCCAGTACTTCCGAAGTAGGGCCGTTGACTTCATTTTCAGCTTCCGCAAAATTAAGAAGAACTTCCCCATACCGGAAAAACATATAATTCTCGTACGATTTCCCATCGTGAAACAAAGATAATTCTTTATTTTCATTTAATCGTTTCCGGGCATAATAGCCGGTATGTGTGTTATCACTGGAATACCCCATATCAATCGGATTATTTCCACCTACACGGGTAGTGATCGGATATTCATTTGCCCATAAAGAATTATCATGGATAATCGTAGCATAAAAACGGGGCTCCCGTCCTTCATACGGATGATCCGGGTCATACCCGGAACCAGGTTCATAAATAGCCAGCCCGTTTGCCATTGAAAATTCATCCACCAATTCCTGTGTAGGCAGGAAGTTTCCCCAACCGGGCGTATAGCTACCTATCCGGGCCGGACCAAAACGGCCTTCTTTATTGGAACCTTTATCCGGACCATACTGGCGGGCAAAGATAGATTCCCTATTGTTATTTATCAGAAAAAGTTCATCAAAATCAGCCGCCAGGTCATACGCCTCCAAGGCCATCACTTCTTTATTGGTCTTCGCTGCATTTTTCCAACGTTCGATGTCATTGGACGGATTCCGCAGTTTGCTGGCATGAAATAATTCGCACCAGCCTTTCACAGTAAGGGCAGCCCCTTTCGTGGCTCTTCCCTGGTCACTGTCGGAAACAGTTACCGGCAGGTCAGCCGCTGCTTCGGTAAGCTCTTTCACAATGAAATCAAAAGTCTCTTCCGCAGTAGCACGCGGATATTCCAATGGCAGGTCCGGATTCTGGTTATTCAGCACTATATCAATAAGGGGTACACCCCCGTAAGACATCCACATCCAGTGATAATTCAATGCCCGCAGAAACCGTGCTTCTGCGATCCGTAAGATTTTATAGGATTCGGGTAATTCGGATTCAGTCACTTTCTTTATAAAAGTATTACACTTACGGATCCGTTTGTAGCACTCCGGCCAATACCACATACTCTCATATTTATTATCTGTTCCGCCCAGTCCGTGTGGGAAATTGGTCGGGGTGACCTGGGCTGTGGCAATGTGATTATAGCCTTCCATCCATAACACACCAACATCCGAATTATCTGTAAACTGGTCCAGATGTTGTGTCTGTTCCTGTACATCCGGCAAGGAATTGTAAATATCATTCAGAAAAAGGTCTGCATTAGACTCGGTAGACCAAAGGACATCATCGGGAACGAAATTCTTGGTAGGCACTTCCAGGAAATCCGAACAGCTATTTGTAAAGGCCAACAGCAGGAACAAGCCTGTAAAATAATATATAGATTTCATAGCTTTTATA